>JAJUJH010000084.1 GCA_029265435.1 Clostridiales bacterium | reverse complement strand
CGTGGCTTCCAAGGGCACGGCCTCGTGGGTGGACGAGGAAGGCGCAATTCCCGAAAGCGACGACGCGTTCGGGCAGGTGTCCGTCGGCGCGTACAAGCTCGCGACGATGATCAAGGTCTCCGAAGAGCTTTTAAACGACTCGGTGTTCAACCTCGAAAGCTACATCGCGAAGGAATTCGCCCGGCGCATCGGGGCAAAGGAGGAGGAAGCGTTCTTCATTGGCGACGGCGCGGGCAAGCCGACCGGTATCCTTAACACAACCGGCGGCGCGGAGATCGGCGTCACCACGGCCGGCGCGTCTATCACGATGGACGATGTCATGGACCTGTTCTATTCCCTGAAATCCCCGTACCGCAGGAACGCCGTGTTCGTGATGAACGACGCGACGGTCAAGGCGATACGCAAGCTCAAGGACAACAACGGTCAGTATCTGTGGCAGCCTTCGGTTACGGCAAACACACCGGACACCATACTGAACCGTCCGGTCAGGACCTCCGCGTATGTGCCGGCGATCGCGCCGTCCGCAAAAGCGATCGCGTTCGGCGATTTCGGCTACTACTGGGTGGCGGACAGGCAGGGGCGCGCGTTCAAGCGGCTGAACGAGCTGTACGCCGCGACCGGGCAAGTCGGTTTCATGGCGACGCAGCGCGTGGACGGCAAACTCATACTGGCCGAAGCCGTCAAGGTACTCCAAATGAAGTCGTAGCAGGAGATGAGCGCGCTTGATCGTAACGCTTGAAAAAACGAAGGAGTGGTTAAGAGTCGAGTCCGGCGACGAGGACGCGCTGATTGAAAGCTTTATCACGGCGGCGGAGGATATCGTGGGCGGTATCCTCCGTTTCCCGCTAAGCGAGTTTGAGCAAGTACCGGAAACGGTGAAACAAGCCATATATTACGCGGTCTCCGTGATGTACGAGCAGCGCGAGAGCCTCGATATCGTGGCGCTCATGAATACGCTGCGCGGCATGTTGTTCGCGTATAGAAAGGAGTCTTGGTGACATAAAGATCGGAAACTTACGGCACCGGGTGACGCTTCAGCAAAAAACCGTTATAGAGGACGATTTAAAGCAGCAATCGGAAGCATGGACGGACATCGCTACCGTCTGGGCGGCAATCGAGCCGCTTTCGGGCCGGGAGTACTTTGCCGCCAGACAGGAAAACGCGGAAGTTACGGCCAATATCACGATCCGGTACCGGAAGGATGTGACGCCGGATATGCGCGCGGTATCGGAAGGCCGGGTTTTCGATGTGCTTTCAGTGATCAATCCCGGGGAGCGATACGAGTCTCTTATCCTGATGTGTAGGGAGGCGGTATCAGTTGACAGTTGAGAGTTGACAGTGGACAGTTAAGGGGTGATATTAGAATGAGAATAGACGACCTTGCCAACGAAATCGCGGCCGCCATGTCGGAATACACAAATGAAGTGGAGGAAGCGATACCCCAAATCGTGGACAGCACGGCGGACGCGTTGGTGAAGGAAATCCGCGCAGCCGCACCCAAGCGCACGGGCAAGTACGCCAAGGGCTGGACGCCCCGGCAGCTCGGCGGATGCGCCCGGTCGAAGGAAGGGTACGCAAAACTCGTCTGCAACCCCAAGCGGTATTCCATCGCTCATTTGCTGGAATACGGCCACGCGAAACGCAGCGGCGGCAGGGTCTCGGGAAAGCCGCACATCCGCCCCGCCTGCGACAAGCTGCTGCCGGAGTTTGAGAGGAAAATCGAGGAGGCGGTGAAGCGATGAGCGCTTTCCTTGCGCAGATGCTATCTGAAGCCGGTGTTCCGGTAGCACGGAACGCGTTTTTAAAACCGCAGGCCCCGCCCTACATCGTGTATGTGTTCTCGCATTCGAACAACTTTTCTGCGGATTCGAAGGTGTACCTGAAGCGGAACAACTACCAGGTGGAGCTGTATACGGAGAAAAAGGACATTGCCCTTGAGGAGAAGCTCGAGGGCATTTTTGATTCCCACGGCCTCGTGTACGAAAAGGCCGAAACGTATCTCGAGAGCGAAAAGCTCGTCGAGGTCATATATGAAATACAGCTGATCGGAGGACAAAACAATGCCGGATAACAAGGTCAAATTCGGGCTTCGGAACGCCCATTACGCCAAAGTCACGGAATCCGGGTACGCTGCGCCCGTGCCGTTTCCGGGGCAGGTGTCGCTGACGCTCAAACCCAAAGGCGAACGCGCGGAGTTCTACGCCGACGACGTCGCGTATTTTACCAAAGACGCCAACCAGGGCTACGAGGGCGAGATGACCATTGCGGACATCCCGCCTTCGTTTTTGAAGGACTGCCTCGGTTTCACCGAGGACGACAACGGCGCGCTGTTCGAGCACATGGACGCGGTGCAGACGCCGTTCGCGCTTTTGTTCGAGGTGCAGGGCGACCTGCAGCCGAGGCGGTTCGTGTTTTACGAGTGCCTTGCTTCCCGCCCTAACGTGGACGCGAACACCGTCAAAGGGACGATCGAGCCGACGACGGACACGCTTTCCTTTGTGGCCGTACCCCGAAAGCTTGACGGAATGGTCAAGGCGGTGCTGGTAAAGAGCGCTTTGAACGAAACGGCGTATTCGGGCTTCTACACGTCGGTGTATGAGTTCGCCGCGCCCGCGGGATGAAGGTGATTAAACATGCTGAGAACGATCAAAATCAACGGACAGGCTCTGCCGCTGAAACCGTCCGCCAATTTTCTGTTCTATTACCGCCACGCGCGGCTTTCCGGCGAAGATGCGCCGGACTTCCAGTCCGACCTCAAAAGGCTGGCGGACATGGAGAAGCTTCGGGGCGAATTTTCGAAGATCGACGACGACAACGCGCTGGACGTTCTGCAAAAAACTAACATCTTCGAGTTTACCGCCATCATCCGCAGGATGCTCTGGACGTTCGCGTACGCCGCAGACAAAAGCATACCGCCTTTTGAGGAATGGTGCGACGCGCTTGAGGAATACGACGCGGTCGAGGCTTCCAACACCGTGATGGAACTGGTGAACGACAATTTTTTTCTTATGCTGGGCGTGCCGAAGCCGGCGGCGGTTCAAAACGCGTAGACTGGCGCGACGCGCTGTACCTTGGCAAGTCGGCGGGGCTCTCGTTCCACGAGCTGGACGAGCTGGCCTTCTCCGACTTGCTTTCGTATGCGGAGTTTTTGACGGAAGCCAAAAGCAGCGTCAAAGACGCCACGCAGGCGGATATCGATTTATTGGCGATATAAGCGTTGCATTTTCACGGATATCTGGGTATACTATTAGTAAGAAAGTATGATATTCTTACTAAGTTCACGGGAGGTGAATGCAATGCTGGCGGAGCTTCGCGCAAAGTCGCAGGTGACGATACCGAAAGAACTGGTGACGAAACTGGGCATCAAGGAAGGCGATAAGCTCGAAATAACTGAAAAGGACGGCGTGATCCAGCTCATACCCGTCGTCGTATACCCTAAAAAACTCGTTGAAGAGCTGCGGGAAGAGATCATGGACGTAAAAACAAAGATCGCGAGCGGGACTCAGCCTGTGTTTGACAGTATCGACAGCCTGATGGATGAGCTGGAGTCCTGACGATGCCGTACCGTTTTACGTTTACAGAGAGGTTCAAAAAACGCTACAACAAGCTGAGCGCCGCTGAAAAGTCTCAGCTGAAGAACAAGCTGAGGCTTCTGAGCGAAAACCCCGCGCACCCGTCGCTGAGAACCAAGCGCATCCAGGGCACGGCAGACTTATTCGAGTGCAGCGTAAACATGGATATACGCATGATATGGTTCTATGATGGCCATGACATAATCGTTTTGGCGGATGTCGGCCATCACGATATATTGAATCAGTTCTGATTGTTCCGATGACAAAAAGGGTCTTCAATCGAAGGCCTTTTTATGTTGCAAAAAAAACGGAAGGGAGGGAATCGCGTGGCGGCGACCATCAAGGGCATAACGGTAGAAATCGGCGCGAACACGACCGGGCTCGGCAAGGCGCTCGAGGACGTCAACAAGAAAGCGCGCAGCCTGCAAAGCGAGCTCAAGCAGGTGGATTCCCTCTTAAAGCTCAATCCGGGCAACGCGGAACTCGTCGCGCAGAAGCAGGAATTGCTGGCCAGGGCGGTGGCCAACGCGAAGGAAAAGCTGGAAACGCTCCGGGCCGCGCAGGCGCAGGTGGAACGGCAGTTCGCAAGCGGCCAGATATCCGACGAGCAGTACCGGGCGTTCACCCGCGAGGTCGCCAAAGCCGAAGGCGAAGTCAACAGGTTCGAGCAGGAACTTAGACAGGTGGGTTCAGCGGCGGATAACGCGGACGATAAGGTCGCCGACGTCGGGGACAAGGCGCAGGCCGCCGGGCGGGATATGGAGAACGCGGGCGAAAAAGCGCATAAGTTCTCCGGCGTTCTGTCAGGCATAGCGGGCGGCATCGGAAAAGCGGCTGCCGCGGGGATCGCCGCGGTGGGAGCCGCGGCTGCTGCTGCCGGAACCGCCGTGGTCAAGATGACACTGAAAGCCGGCGAAGCGGCAGACGAACTCATCACGCTGTCGAATAAGACGGGGATCAGCACGAAGACCCTGCAGGAGATGGAGTACGCGGCGCGGTTTGTGGACGTGCCGCTGGAAACCATGACGGATTCCATGTTCAAGCTCACCCGCAGCATGGACTCGGCACGGGCTGGAACGGGCGCGCAGGCCGAGGCGTTTAAGGCGCTCGGCGTTTCCATCAAGAATTCGGACGGAAGCCTCAAGAACAGCAAGCAAATCTGGCTCGATACCATCGACGCTTTGGGCAAGGTGACGAACGAAACCGAGCGCGACGCGCTGGCCATGCAGCTGTTCGGCAAGAACGCCAAGGAATTAAATCCGTTGATCGCGGCTGGGTCGGACGAGCTTTCCAGGCTGGCGGATGAAGCAAATGAGCTCGGCGTGGTGCTGAGCGACGAAAGCGTTACGGCGCTCGGGGAGTTTGACGATAAGATGCAGCGGCTCAAAGCCACCGGCACGGCGCTGACACAGACGCTGGGCGCGGCGGTCGCTCCGGCGCTAGGCGCGCTCGCGGACAATCTCCGCGTCGTGGCGGCGTCGGTCACGCAGGCGATACAGACCGGCGACTGGAGCAAGGTTGGAGACGGAGTCTCAGCGATGCTGACGGATATCGGGAGCAGGATTGCAAACGCTCTGCCGCAGATCGCACAGCAGTCCGCGAAGATCATAGGGTCATTGGCCGGAGCCGTCGTGGAGAGTCTGCCACAGGTATTACCCGCCCTGCTGTCCGCCGCGCTTGGATTGTTCGAGAGCATCGTCAACGCCATCTCGGGCAACGCTCCGGCGCTCGCGAAGATGGCTGCGGACATGCTTTCGCAGCTTGCCGCGACAATCCTCAAAAGCCTGCCGGTCATTATATCGACGGGAATACAGATCCTCGTCTCGCTGATACAGGGCATCGCGCAGAGCATCCCGCAGCTCATACCGGCCATCGTGGCGGCCGTTACGCAGATAGCGCAAACGGTCATCCAAAACCTTCCGCTCATCATTCAGGCAGGGCTGCAGCTCATACTGGCGCTGGTGCAGGGTATCATGGACAACCTGCCTATACTGATTCAGTCCATTATCGACATGATCCCCATGCTGGCGCAGGCGGTCATGGACAGCCTGCCGCTCATCATCGAGGCGGGCGTGCAGATACTGCTGGCGGTTGTGAACGGCATCGTATCTTCCCTGCCGGTGCTAATACAGGCGGTTATCGACATGATCCCTATGGTGGTCACGGCGATTGTCGAGAACCTGCCGCAGATCATCGAGGCGGGCATACAGATACTGCTGTCGCTGATACTGGGCATCATCGACGCGCTGCCGAAGCTCATCGCCTGTGTCATCGAGATGATACCGAAGATCGTCAAGGCGATTGTAGACAACCTTCCGAAAATCATTGAGGCGGGCATTAAGATCACGCTCGCGGTGATCAGGGGCATCATCGAAGCCCTCCCCCGGCTCATACAGGGCGTGATCGACATGATTCCGCAGATCGTGCGGGCCATCATCGACAACCTGCCGCTTATCGTACAGGCGGGCATCGAGATCGTCTGGGCGCTCATCAAGGGGCTGGGCGAGGCGGCATGGAACCTCATCAAAGCCGCGGGAAATCTCGCGTGGGATTTCATAAAGGGGATCTGGGAAGGCATCAAGTCGGCCGCCGACTGGCTCTGGCAGAAGATATCCGGCTTCTTCAACGGCATCGTGAATGGCGTCAAGAACCTTCTTGGTATTCATTCGCCTTCGGTTGTGTTCGCGGGCATCGGGAGGAACATGGGCCTCGGCCTTGCAGAGGGCATATCGGGCAGCGTGTCGCTCGTGGACCGCGCGATGGACAGGCTCAACGCCGCTGTGGAAGGGGCAAAGGCGGATTTATCCGTCAATGCTCAGTATACCGGTAGACCGTCGGCCACGAGAAATACCGTAACGCTGAACATCCATACCAGCACGCTCGACGAAGGGCAGATCAACATGCTGGTAAACGTGGTCAACCGCAGGCTGGGAATGGCTTATTAGTTGACAGTGGACAGTTGACAGTGGACAGTTTTCGTTTATTGTCAACTGAATTGAACGGAGTGAATGACAAAGTGCATCGCAGATTCTATTTGGAAAACGAGCAGAAGCAGCGGTTCAACCTGCAGGATTTGAAAAGCGGCGCCCTCCTCTGCTCGCCAGCGGGGCTGGGGCTCACCATGTCGCGCGGGTATGAACTTACCGGCGACGCGGCGCGTGTGGTCAGCGAGGTGTTTCCCCTGCGCTCCTTCACCGGCGTAATCGTATTTGACGCAGCGCGGGCATACGACGGGTATCGCGCGCTGGTCAACTTCATCGCCGCGTCAGACGTTATGCGGCTCGTATACGCGCCGAGGTATGAAACGGCAAGCAGCGAGTTCCTGGCTGACGCCGAGGTGGAAAGCGTATCAAAGAGTGAAATCAAAGGCGGGCGGATGGAATGCGACGTGGCTATAACCCTGAAAGGCGCGTGGTACAGGCGTGAGAGCCTGCGCGTGGTCGCCGAAAAAACCGGCGCGGAGCTCCGGTACGATCGAATATATGAATACGCCTACAGCGATTTTTCGACCGACGCAATCGAGGTGTTCAACGACGGGCATTTCGAAGCGCCGGTGATGCTCGAAGCCGAAGGCGAACTGGTCAATCCAAAGCTCTCGCTGTATGTAAACGGCGCGCTGCGCTCACAGCTTGCGGTAACGGCGATGATCGAGACCGGCGAAACGCTGGTGTTCTGCACGAAGGACGACAGCCTGACGCTTGCCAGGCGGCATCCGGACGGCAGCGAGGAAAGCCTGATCGGGTGCATATCGGTGGAGAACGATAACTTCTTCAAGCTGCCGAAAGGGCTGTCGACGCTGAGCCTGAGCGCCGATAACGAGATTGCTTCAAAGTCGGTCATAACGGTGTTTACTTCATATAAGGCGGTTTAATCAATGTACGATGTACGATGTACAATGTACGATTGGGTTTTTCAGTCGGGAGGTTAAGCGGATGATGGCATATATCGTATCGAAGGCGGACTTGAAGGTCAAAGACGCGCTTACCGTTATCAGTTATGAAATTAACGAGGACGCTACCGCGGCGGCGCAGAGCGAGTTTCGCTTCGCTTCTGCCCCGAACGCAGCCGCTGGCGATTATGTAGCGCTCCGGGGGCTGTACGTCGGCGTCGTATCCGGCGTGGAGGCGGATAAAAAGACGAGCGTGGCCGCGCTGAGATCTCTGCCGGTGAGCAGCGTCTTCTCAAGAAACATCCTGCTGGGCGATGCGCAGGCCGTGACGGAGAACTATATTCTGTCCGCCATTAACGATAATTTCGTTTCATCGGGCGACGCGCTAATGGACATTCCATATATCAGCGTTACTGCGAAAACCCAGACACCACTCGGCTTGACCCCGCACAACGACAACGGAATCTACAACCTGGATACGTTTTTGCGGTATGTGGCCGGCCGTCATCACATATTTGCTGATTTTGAGATAACGGCGGATACCCTGGACGTCAGCATAGAGAACCGTATGCCGCCCCTGCACATCATCGACGCGACGGTGGCGGATGTCTTAAACCTGACCGAGACGGTGGTTTCTGAATGCGTATCCAAAGTCACGGTAAAAACACCCGCCGGTGTGGTTACATTCTACCTGTTTGACGACGGGACTTTTGGCACAAACCCGGAAGCGGGAACGCGCATACCGGGCAAAGCCGACACAGTTTACTGTGAGAACGCGGCGGACGCGGAGAAGACGGCCGGGGACGTGTTCGCCAAAAACAAGTTCAGCCACCTGATCGAGGAGGAGATGCTCACGGATTCAAAGCTGTACGGTACCGCAAACATGCGGCTGTACGACCGGGCAATTGTAAAAACAAAAACCGGCGTCTACGACACATATATCAGCTATATCAGCAGGAAGAGCGCCAGCAAAACGGCGCTTTTTAAGTTCGGAGACGCAAGGCTGACACTCACCGATAAACTCAAAGGAGGGGTTTGATTGGCTATTCGAGGCGTTACATTTGATAAGCAGAAAGTCAAATCGCAGGACGACGGGCTGTGCCATACGCTGGCGATGGTGAACAAGTCCTGCGTGATATCCGGCTGCGCGGTGGAGCAGGACGGTGCGTCGGCGGTAAGCATAGGCGTCGGCGTGTTCTTTGCCTGCGGCAGGCTGGTGTACGTCACCTCGCCGGAGAGCATCGGCATCCCATCCGTGCCCGCGGGCCAGACGCAGTACATGCGCGTGGTGTTTGAGGTCAACCTCAACCAGACTAACACAGAAACCGAGTTCATGCAGGGCAGCTTCAAGGTGCTGACGGACAGCGCCGCATACCCTGCCCTGACGCAGGACGATATCAACGCGGGCGGCACGCTGCATCAGATGCCGTTCATAAAGCTTCGGGCGGATTCGACCGGCATCATCTCCGGCAGCTTCACGGACGAGCGCACGCTTATGTATTCCGTCGCGAGTTTAAAACAGGACATCGATGGCAAAGCGCCGGCGAATCACACGCATACGGCATTGGCCGCGCTGGAGATTACGGGGAACGTAGGGACGGATGACCTGCAGGTGGTCAACGTGTATATCTATTCGGGAAGCACGCCTTCGACAGCGGGCAAGCCCAACGGTACGCTGTTCGTCAAATACGTGCCGTAAGGGGTAACGGATATGGCAAACATAACGATCTATGCCAACAGAGACGCAACGGCCGAGGGCGGCGCGGCGAACACAAACAACGGCAGCGAACAATACCTGTTCGCAGGCGAGAACTCAAACGGCCAGATATCCGAGATATTCGTCGGGTTCGACCTGTCGGCCATTCCGACAAACTCAGCCATCAACTCGGCATACCTGCGTCTGAACCAGTACGACAGCCCGAACGACTGGCTATCGCCTACGGTAACGTGGCGCGCCCAGACTCCGGCGTCGGACTGGAGCGAAAGCACGATCACATACAACAACCGTCCAACGAGCATACACGCCAACTCGCCGCAAGCGGACGTTACGTTTGCAAATGTGATCAGTTCCCCGGGATATATTGAGTTCAACGTAACGGCGCACGTGCAAAGAATGGTCTATCCATCCTCGCATGGGCTGTATCTGCCGAACAACGGGTTTCGTTTAAAGTATACGGGCACGTCGTCGTCGACGATGAAATACATGCGCAGCCGCGAGTACGGTACGCAGTCCCAACAGCCGCGGCTCGTCATCGACTATACGCCACCCACAGCGCCATCCGCGCCCACAAACCTGTCTCAAAGCCCGAACGCGTTTGAAACCGCGCTGAGGTTGTCATGGACCAAAGGCGGCGACGGTACCAACAACCCCATCACGGGCCACGACGTGCGCTACCAGACATCGGACGACGGCAGCAACTGGAGCGCAGAGACTTCGGTGAACGTATCGGCAAGCGCCACGTATTACGACATCCCGTCGGGTACGGTATCCGGCTGGAGCCGCGGAAAATATGTAAGGTTTCGGGTCGGCTCGATGTCGGCATATGCCTCAACGGTTTATTCGGGCTATTCGTCCGCCGTCAGGAAAAACAGAGTACCGAACACCCCCGGAACGCCGGCCACGAACAAGAGCGTATACGCGCCCGGTGAGACGGTGGCGGTGACGTTTACGCCCCCAAGCCCGAGAGACCCGGACAGCGGTTTGTCCGGCGACATTGCGGGGTACGAAGTAAAGATGCAGTACCCGGACGGGACGGATTACAACGGCGGCCAGATCGTGGGTACGAACGCGTCCGGTTCGGCGACGTCAGTGAATGTACCCACTACAGGCTGGACGCCGGGCCTGCAATGGAAGTTCCTCGTGAGGGGATATGATTCGTATGGTGTGCGGGGCGCGTGGTCGGTGGCCAGCGCGCTTATCATGATTGGCACACCCTTAAAGGTTTTGATATCAGGCTCCCTGAAAAGCGTGGCGGAGCAGCATGTGCTGGTCAACGGCGTACTGAAACAGGTAAGCGAGATCAAGGTGCTGGTTGACGGCGTGTTAAAGAATCTTACAACATAAAGGAGCGTGATGTTCGTTGCTTGAGTTCATAGCGAAATACTGGCTGGAAGCCCTGTTCGGTCTTATCCTGACAGGGCTTTCGTTTTTGGTACGGCGGCTGTTTCATGACGCCAAAAATACCCGGAAAGCAACAAGCGCGGTGCAGGCAGGAATCCGGTGCATGTTGCGCGACCGGATCATCCACAGCTGCGAGAAGTATATCAGCTTTGGCTGCTGCCCGCTGCCCGTCCGAGAAAGTTTGGAGGAGATGCACGCGGCGTACAGGGCGCTGGGCGGCAACGGCGCGATCGACCATATCGTCGCGGAGCTGAACGAACTGCCGACGGTAAAAAAGGAGGATCACATCGGATGACAAACAAGGAACTGGTTTTGGAAGTCCTGAAAATGGCGGGGTATGACAGCCCCGTTGAAAAACAGGCGGACGGCGTCGCCTATCACAAAGACCGCTGGGGGTACGTATTGGGCGGCCAGGGTGAACTGTATACCGAGGAGATCGCAAAGAAGTGGGCGAATGCCCGGCGGTCCGGGAAAACCTCCGCGTACTTCCTAACGAGCGCGAAGCAATGGTACTCCCCGCCCCGGCGCGTTGTGGACTGCTCCGGCCTTATCGTACAGGCGATTCGGACGGTTATTCCCGGCTACGCCGACCGGAGCGCGAACACCTTTAAGGCGCAGTTCACAAAGCCCGGCGCGATCGGCGAAATACCCGAGACGGCGGGGCTTGCGGTCTGGAAGGACGGGCATATCGGCGTATATCTGGGCTACGGGAAGGTGTGTGAGAGCCGCGGCGTAGCGTATGGTGTGGTAATCTCCGATCTCAATTCGCAGAAATGGACGCACTACGGCAAGCTCAAGGACGTGGAATACGACGATACGTATGTCGTGTTCAGGAAAGAGCAAAAGCCTGT
>JAJUJH010000032.1 GCA_029265435.1 Clostridiales bacterium | reverse complement strand
TGTGCTTTTCCCGCTCGTGATCAGCCGGTTTCAAAGGAGGGCGCAATGAAGCTATTTGCAAATACCGTCGGATACCGCTTGAAATTCCTTGCAACGGGCGCCTACGGCATTGTGTTTTTTCTGCTCGCGGCTGCGGTGGCGGTATGTCCTTTTGCGGGTCTGATCATCCCCGACGCACCGGTGCCCATCGGCTGGATCGACGAGGATCACACCGAGTTTTCGCAGCGGCTGCTCAAAAACGTGGAAGCGCTCAATGTGGTTTGGGTGACGTTCGGAGACAGGGATACGCTTATCGCCAACCTGCAGACAGGGCGGCTTGAAGGCGTGTTTGTCATCAAGAAGGGTTTTGAGGAAACGATAAAAAGCGGTGAATATGAAGGAACGCTGCAGCTTCTGCGCTCTCCATACAGCACGGCGGCGGGCGTCATATCCGAAAGCGTGGGCGGCGAGGCGTTAAGGCTGTGGCTTGCGTGCTGCAGCGCCAACGAAGCGCGTTCTCTCGGCGGCAACGCGCTGTATCAAAGCGTGTTTGACGACGCGATAGCGGTCACGGACGATCCGATACTCAAGCTGGAAAGGGAAAACGAGGCGGGGGATACGGGCAGGGTGACGCCGCTTCTCGACGCCGCGTATTCATCGCTTTATTTGCTGTGCGGCGTGGCCGGTTTTTTCATGCTGACGGGCATAGCGATGTCGCGCAAGGGCGCTGATTTTTCCATGAGGCTTGTTTCACGCGCGTTTTCGGTTGAACGCTATCGTTTGGCTGTGGGCGTTGCGGATACGCTGTACATTATGCCCTGCGCGCTCGTGCCTCTCGCCGCTTTCGGCGCTGCGGGGGAAGCCCGGCTGATCGCGCCGCTGCTGCTGTTGTTTGCGCTTTATGCGTTTGCTTTCGGCGGCATCGCGTCGGCGCTGGCGATGATACGCAGCCAGACGGTGCTCATGCTCTGTATATGCGTGGTGACGATCGGCAACGCGATGCTGTCGTCTATGCTGGTGCCGCTGCCGTCGTCGGGCGCGTTCGCGGCGGTTTCACATGTGCTGCCCGCACGCTGGCTGTCTCGCGCCGATCTGCAAAACCCGCTGATGAGCGCTATGGGGCTTGGCGTTTGCGCGGCGGTTTATCATGCACTGCCTTTCATTTTTCGCCGCAAAGAAAGCTGAAATATGGCGTATAAACAGGAAATCTGAAAGATATCTCACGTACAAATTTCATTTTTAACCGCAATTCATGCTCAATCAGAAATATCGGGAAAAACGGCGGATCAACGCGTTTGAAATGGGAATTTAAACCGGAGCACATAAGCTTAAACATTCGTTGACAAAGAAATTGATTAGTGCTACTATCTTGCGGGATTCGTGCCCGAAACATGGTTATTATTTTGGTTTAACGCGTTTAAACCTTGGGAGATATATATGTCGCTCGTTGTGTATCTGATTCTCGTGCCTTTGCCGGCAGCTTTGTTGATGCTGCTCATTAAAAACAACACCCTTCGCAATATCGTTGTGGTCGCAACTGTGGCTGCGGTCGGTACGCTGGCGGTGCTGCTCACGGCCGGCAGTTTTCAGCAGGAGCCGCAGTATTATCTGGTGAGCTCTGCGGAAGTCAACATCTTATTATTCGCCATAGAAATACTGCTGACGCTCTATGTCATCGGCGTTTCGGTTCGGGGCAGGAAGTATCTGATCGCCGCGCTCTCGCTCGTTCAGGCTGCGGCGCTTTCGTGGTATGAGCTTTCGGGCCATCACCTTACCGAATCTTTAAGCCATCATTTCTTTGTGGACAGGCTCAGCATGATCATGGTGCTGATCGTTGCGTTTGTGGGCGGGCTCATCGCCGTTTATGCGATGTCTTACATGAAGCATTTCCATGAGCACCATAAGGACGTGCAGGACAGACGGGGCATGTTCTTTTCCGTGATTTTCGTCTTTTTTTCGGCGATGTTCGGTATTGTGCTTTCCAACGATCTTGTTTGGATATTCCTGTTCTGGGAGATTACCACGGTCTGCTCGTATTTGCTCATTGGCTATACAAAAACAAAAGAAGCCAAAAGAAATGCGTTTACCGCCTTGCTTTACAACACGATCGGCGGCGTTTTTTTTGCGGCGGGAATCATATTTTTCGGAATGCTGCTTCATGTGACGGAGCTGAACGACATACTGAAATCTGACAATGGGCTGCTTGTGATTCCGGCGCTGCTGATTTCCGTAGCGGCGCTCACCAAATCCGCGCAGCTGCCGTTTTCAAAATGGCTGCTTGGCGCGATGGTGGCGCCCACGCCCACATCCGCGCTGCTTCATTCGTCCACGATGGTCAAGGCGGGCGTTTACATCATGCTGCGCGTGGCGCCGCTGCTTTCAGGCAACATGGCCGGATATTTCATTGTTCTTGTGGGCGGCGTTACGTTTCTCGCGGCGTCTGTCATGGCGATATCCCAAAACGACGCCAAGAAGGTGCTCGCTTATTCGACGATCGCGAACCTCGGGCTTATCATTTCGTGCGCGGGTATCGGCACGTATGAGTCGCTCTGGGCGGCGGTGTTCCTTATCATCTTCCACGCCGTATCCAAGTCGCTGATGTTCCTGACCGTAGGGTCGGTGGAAGGGCTGATGGGCAGCCGCGATATAGAGGACATGCACGGACTTATCATCAAACTGCCCCAAATGGCCATACTGATGACGGTGGGCATTGCCGGCATGTTTCTCGCGCCGTTCGGCATGCTGATATCCAAATGGGCCGCTATGAAAGCCTTCCTTGATTCAAAGAATATGATCATGCTGCTGCTGCTCGTGTTCGGCAGCGCGGCAACGCTGTTTTATTGGACAAAATGGCTGGGCAAAATCGTCGCGATACGGCATTTGAGCGAAAGGCTCGATAAAAAAGCGCCCAAATGCGAAATGACCGCGATGGTTTCATTGGCGATCATTACGGTGGCCGCCTGTCTGCTGTTCCCGGTGGTTTCGCAGTATATGGTGGAGCCGCTCTTAACGCGGATGTTCGGTGCGGCGCAGACGGTCATCAGCGAGGGCAACCAGCACATCATGCTGCTGCTTCTCGGCATGATACTGCTGCTGCCCGTCGGCTTGAGCCTGACGCGCGGAAGCAGGCTTACCACTGCGTATATGGGCGGCATCAACTCGGGAGACAACCGTCATTTTACGGGGGCGGGCGGCGATATGAAGCGGATGTATCTGGCCAACTGGTATATGGAGCGCTATTTCGGCGAAAAGAAGCTGTTCACGGCCGCATCCCTTCTTGCGACGGCGCTGCTTGTGTTTGCTTTGATTTACCTGATAGGGAGTACAATCTGATGAATTGGCTTTTCGCACTGATATATGTATTGTCGGCGCCGTTTCTCGGCGGCCTGATTGCCGGCATAGATCTCAAGATAACGGCGCGAATGCAGGGACGCCAGGGACCTCCGATCGTTCAGCCGTTTTACGACGTGATAAAACTGCTGCACAAAGAAGTTTCGGTTGTCAACAGGGCGGAGATGTTTCTTGTCGTCATGTTCCTGCTGTTCATGATCGCCACGGGCGTGATCTTTTTTTCGGGCGGAGACCTGCTGCTTGTGATATTTGCGCTGACGCTTGCCAGTATTTTTTTGCTGACCGCGTCGTATTCCACCAACTCGCCATACAGCAACCTTGGCGCCGACCGAGAACTGCTTGCGATGATGGCGTATGAGCCGATGGTGCTGTTTACGGCGATGGGGTTTTATATGGCGAGCAAAACCTTCTCGGTTTCGGGCATATGCGCGTCGTCTTTGCCGGCCATCGTATATCTGCCGGGTATATTTGTCGGTTTTGTGTTCATACTCGCATTTAAGTTCCGCAAATCGCCTTTTGATCTGAGCGCGTCGCATCATGCGCATCAGGAGCTTGTGAGCGGCCTCAATACCGAGTTTTCCGGCCCCACGCTCGCCATCGTGGAGATTACGCATTGGTACGAGAACGTCATGCTGCTCGGCCTCGTATATCTCTTTTTCGCTTGGAACTCGTCCGTCAGTCCGTTTCTGGGCCTCGCCGCCTGTTTGCTGGTCTATTTCCTTGAAATACTGATGGACAACTCGTTTGCGCGGGTGCGGTGGAAATGGGCTCTTAAAACGGTATGGATATTAACGGCGACAGTCGGATTTTTGAATTTGGTCATACTTTCTTTGATATTGTGAAGGGAATAAAATGGGCAGGTTTTCAAGATCGCCTTGGGTGATCCATTATAACGGTTCAAGCTGTAACGGCTGCGATATCGAGGTGCTCGCATGTCTGACACCGCTTTATGACGTGGAACGCTTCGGCATCATCAATACAGGCAATCCAAAGCACGCCGATATTCTTCTGGTGACGGGCGGTATTAACGCACAGGCGGCGGAAGTGCTGAAGCAGATTTACGAGCAGATGCCGAACCCCAAAGCGGTGGTGGCCGTGGGCATATGCGCCGCGTCGGGCGGAATATTTGCCGATTGTTACAATATGCTCGGCGGGGCTGACAAGGCGATACCTGTGGATGTGTATGTGCCGGGCTGTGCCGCACGCCCCGAAGCCATTATCGACGGCGTGGTAAAGGCGGCGAATATCCTTGACGAGAAGTACGCACAATTCAAACAGAAAAAGAAAAGGAAGCGGGAGAATACGCATGAAGCCTGAAACGACGGTCATTGGCATACAGCCCATCGAGCTGTTAAGCCGCGTGAGCGGTTTGAAAGAGCAAGGCTGCCGGATCGTTCAGATCTGCTGCAGCAAAAAAGAAGACGCGTACGAGATGGACTATTCTTTCGACAACTGCGGCGCGCTGATCGATCTGAAACTGACCGTTTCACCCGGAGACGAGATCGACAGCATCAGTGCGATTTTCTTGCCTGCGTTTCTATACGAGAACGAAATCGAATCGCTTTTTGGTTTAAAAATACGAAATAAAGCGGTGGACTTTGGCGGCAAGCTCTATCAAACGGCGAAACAGACGCCTTTTGCGGACAAGGACGGTGAAAACAATGAGTAGGCGCAGCGTGATTCCGTTCGGACCGCAGCATCCGGTGCTGCCCGAGCCGATACACCTTGACCTTGTGATCGAGGACGAGATTGTGGTGGAAGCCATACCGTCCATCGGTTATGTGCATCGCGGGCTCGAAAAGCTTGCGGAAACAAGGGATTATATTGACTATGTGTACGTAGCCGAGCGCGTATGCGGCATATGCAGCTTTATGCACGGAATGGGCTACAGCATGGCCGTTGAAGACATCATGAAACTGGAGCTGCCGCCGCGCGCGATGTATCTGCGCGTGATATGGGCGGAGCTTTCAAGGATACACAGCCATCTTCTTTGGATGGGGCTGCTCGCGGACGCCTTTGGGTTTGAGAACCTGTTCATGCAGTGCTGGCGGCAGCGCGAGAAGATACTTGACATTTTCGAGATGACGACGGGCGGCCGCGTAATATTTTCGGTGTGCAAAGTAGGCGGCGTCCGCAAGGATATGGACGAAGACAGCCTGAAGATCATACTCAAAACGCTGGACGAGGTTGGCGGAGAGCTCAAGGAGATTGAAACCACGTTTTTAACCGATAAGTCGGTCGTATACAGGCTCAAGGGTATCGGCGTGCTGACTGCGGACGAGGCGCTGAGCCTCGGAGCGGTGGGGCCTATGCTTCGCGCGAGCGGGGTCGGGCAGGATATGCGCCTGACGGGTTACGCGGCGTACGGCGAACTGGATGTGCCTGTGGTGACCAGTCTCGACGGCGACAGCTTCGCGCGCTGTGAAGTGCGCATGAAGGAAATCCACGCGTCGATCGAAATCATCCGACAGGCAATCGCAAGGATTCCGGACGGCGAAATCGCGGTGAATGTGAAGGGAACGCCGAACGGACAGAGCTTTATACGTTTGGAACAGCCGCGCGGCGAAGCGTTTTATCACGTGCGTGCGAACGGCTCCAAATTTCTGGAGCGCTTCAGAGTCCGAACGCCCACGTTTGCGAACCTTCCCGCCCTTCTGAAGATACTTGAAGGGCGCAGTCTTGCCAACGTGCCGGTGCTGATACTCACCATTGACCCGTGCATCAGCTGCACAGAAAGGTAGGCGCGCCATGTCGGTGATGTATTTTTCGAAAAACGCGATAAAAAACCTGACGCATAAGCCCGCAACGCTGATGTATCCGAATAAAAAGCGCGCGTTCTTCGAGCGGACGCGCGGCCATGTGGAGATCCGTATTGCGGACTGCATATTCTGCGGCATATGCCAGAAGCGCTGTCCGTCAAACGCGATTCGCGTTGAAAGGGCGGGCAAGCTCTGGCAGATCGAGAGGATGAACTGCATACAGTGCGGCGCATGCGTGGACAACTGCCCCAAAAAATGTCTCGGTATGAAAAACGACTATACCGCGCCGGATATGGCGAAGAAAACGGACGCGTATTCCGGTGCATGAGTATCCCATCACGCTGGAGATCATCCGGATTGCGGAGGAAGCTGCGCGCGGGCAGGGCGCGGAACGTGTCGAAAAAATCGCGCTGGTGATAGGCGACCTTTCGGGTTATGTGGGCGAGAGCGTTCACATGTATTTCGACGAAATCAGCAAAGGCACCGCCTGTGAAGGCTGTGAGCTTGAAATCACGCGGATACGGCCGAAGGTTAAGTGCCGGAACTGCGGCCATATGTTTGAGAGAAAGCCGTTTTCGTTTGAATGCCCCTTATGCGGGGGAACGGCGATGCCCACAAAGATAGGCTCCGAGTTTTATATCGACCATATTGAAGTGAGCAAATATAAGGAGATGGGTCATGGAGACGGAAAGGATCGACGTCAAACAGTCGATATACGACAGGAATGATGAGATTGCCCACGGCGTGAACCGCGAGATGACGTTGAGGGGCTCGCTTATGATCAATGTGATGGGTGCGCCCGGCGCCGGCAAGACATCGACGATACGCATGATCGCGGGGCGGATCGGGCTGCCGTGCGCCGTTATCGAAGGGGATATCGAATCGGATATCGACACGCAGACGCTTAATGCCGCGGGCATCAGCACATATCAGATCAATACACACGGCGCATGCCATCTGGATGCGCCCACGGTGCGCGGCGCGGTTAATGCCTTCGGCCTGCCTGAGGGCGGCGTGGTGTTCATAGAAAACATTGGAAACCTTGTATGTCCGGCAGAGTTCACCATCGGCGAGCACGCCAAGATGCTGATCGTGACCGCGACGGACGGCAGCGACAAGCCGTATAAATATCCGCTTGCTTTTGAAAAAGCGGATATCATTGTGCTGAACAAAGCGGATCTGCTGCCGTATGTGGATTTTGACGAAAGCTTCTTTATGGCGGGTGTGAGGGCGCTGAACGCAAGCGCGCCTGTTGTCAAGACGTCGGCGCGCAACGGGGAAGGCGCGGACGAGATCGCAAAATGGATAATCGAGAAGAAAATGAGCCTCGGTGTGTAATAATCAGGCTGTACGGCATCGTTCAGGGGGTGGGGTTCCGCCCTTTTACGGTCAAACTGGCCGAATCGCTCGGCGTGACGGGAACGGTGAAAAACAGCGGCGGCATGGTGGATATCACCGCCTGCGGCGGAAAAACGCAGCTTAACGCTTTTATATCGCGTTTGTTCGTGGAAAAGCCCGCGCAGGCCGCGGTACTTTATTCTGACACCGTTGATTTGCCATTTGCTCATTTTTCGGCGTTTACCATACTGCCCAGTCAAGCTGCGGAAGGACCGGTCTTTCTGCCGCCGGATTTGGGCGTTTGCGCAGACTGCCTTTCCGAAACGGAAAACAAAAACGACCGCCGGTACGCGCATCCGTTTGCGAGCTGTGCGGTATGCGGCCCTCGCTACAGCGTCATCGAGGAAACGCCATATGACAGGCCTGTCACGACGATGCGCGATTTTGACATGTGCGCAGATTGTGAAAAGGAGTATACGGACAGGCAAGACAGGCGCTTTCACGCCCAGACGATATCGTGCCGCGAGTGCGGTCCTTATCTGATATTCAAAAGCGGCGGTTCGGAAGCCTTTCGCGACGAGGCGTTTGAGAACGCGGCGGAAGTCTTGCGCCGCGGCGGCGTGATTGCGGTCAAGGGCGTGGGCGGATACCATCTTTGCTGCAGTCCGTTTGACAGGCGTGCGGTGTTGAGGCTGCGAGAAATCAAACAGCGTGACGCAAAACCGTTCGCGGTCATGTTTTCGTCTATTGACGACGTCCGTCAATACGCACGCTTGTCAGAAAAGGAAGAGACGCTTTTGCAGTCGCAGGCGCGCCCCATCGTGCTGCTGGAGCGAAAGGAAGGCGGCCTTGAGGAATCGGTATGCGGCGAGAGTCGTTATGTGGGCGCGTTTCTTCCGTATACGCCGCTGCATGCGATGCTGGTAAGCGCAGCCGGGCCGCTTGTAATGACAAGCGCGAACATATCGGAACAGCCGATTATAAAGGACGACGAGCCGATGGCGGCGTGGAGCGGCCTTGACGGCGTTCTGTTTCATACGCGGCGTATCGCGGCGCGTTTGGACGATTCTGTACTGAAGGTCGCAGCGGGCGGCGTTCAGGTCATCCGGCGTTCGCGCGGTTACGCGCCTATGCCGGTCATATTGAGCGGTTTTGACAGAGGGGCCGTGTTTGCGGCGGGAGCGCAGCTCAAATCGGCGTTCTGTCTTGCGTCGGGGCCGTTTGCGCATATGAGCCCGCATATCGGCGATTTGGACAGCGAGGACTGTATTGACGCATACCGCGAAAGCTATGAGCGTCTGACGAAGCTGCTGCGCATCAAACCGGAGCTTGCGGTGTGCGATCAGCATCCGGGCTATGCATCCACAGAGTTTGCGGAGAGTCTTAAGCTGCCGCTGCTGCGCGTACAGCATCATCATGCGCATATCGCGTCGGTGCTTGCCGAGCATGCGGTTGAAGGGCCGGTCATCGGCGCTGCGTTCGACGGCACGGGCTGGGGCTGCGACGGTTCGGTTTGGGGCGGCGAATTTTTCATTTGCGGCGGCAATCGGTTTGAACGCGCGGGGCATATCAAGCCCGTCCGCTTTCTGGGAGGCGACGAGAGCATGAAGGACGCGGCGAAAAGCGCGATGTGCTGCCTGCTTGACGCGGGGCTTGAAGCGCATATTCGCGACGAAAGGTGGCCGCTGATACGCGCGGCGCTTGAAAACGGCGTCAACACGCACGCGAACTCGGGAATGGGGCGTTTGTTTGACGCGGCGTGCGCGGTGCTCGGCGTATGCGGGTATAACCGCTATGAGGGCGAATGCGCGATACGCCTTGAAAACCTCGCGGCACAGGCTTTGGAACAAGGCGCTGCGCCGATGCCGATGGCGTTTGACATATACGAAAACGCCAAAATGCTGATCGCGGACGCGGCGCCGGTTATGAAGGCGCTGACGCAGGCGGCCGGCAAGCGCGCGGCGGCACTCGGGTTTCATACGGCGGTGAAGGATATGGCGCTCGGCATGATAAAAAGGCTGAGCGAAAGAACGGGCATAAAAGCCGTGGCGTTGAGCGGCGGTGTTTTTCAAAACGCCGTACTGCTTCAAAGCTTGAAAACGGAGCTGGGAACAAGCGGTTATTCTGTTTATGTAAACGAATCCGTGCCGCCGAACGACGGCGGCATCGGTTTGGGGCAGGCCTATATCGGCCTCAACGTATTGAAAGGATTGGCATACGAATGTGTATAGCGATGCCCGGCAGAGTGATAGAAATTGAAAAGGGCTTGGCGAAGGTCGATTTTTCGGGAAATATCGTGAAGGCGGACATAAGGCTTGTGGACGCTCGCGTGGGGGACTATGTGCTGGTGCATGCGGGCTGCGCGATTGAAGTAATGCGGGAAGCGCAGGCGGACGAGCTGACCGCGCTGCTGAAAGAAATTGAGGCGCTGCAGAATGAATGCCCGTGAAAGCATGCTGCGTTTTCTGAACGGATATGACGGAAAGCCCGTAAGAATCATGGAAGTATGCGGTACGCACACAGCGGCGGCGGCAAAAGCCGGCCTGCGCTCGCTGCTCCCGCCGAAAATCAGGCTGATATCCGGGCCGGGCTGCCCGGTTTGTCTTGCCGCATCCGCTTATATCGATAAGCTGTGCGCACTTGCCGCGGACGGCTGTATCGTCGCGTCTTTCGGAGATTTGCTCCGCGTGCGCGGTACGAACGGCAGCCTGCTCGATTTGAAGGCGCGGGGCGCGCGCGTGGAAATGGTGTATTCGCCGCTTGACGCGCTGAAGCTTGCACGGGAGAATCCGGACGAAACGGTGGTGATGGCGGCGGTGGGCTTTGAAACCACCGCGCCGTCTTATGCGCTGGCGGTGCGGACGGCGGCGGAAAGCGGGATTGCGAATTTTAAGCTGCTGACTGCGCTCAAACGGCTGATCCCTGCGATGGAGGCGCTTTGCGAGAGCGCCGATGTGGACGCGTTTATTGCACCGGGACATGTGGCGGCCGTTATCGGCAGCGATTGCTTCGGCCCGCTTGCGCGCCGATTTCAAAAGCCGATGGTGGTAACGGGCTTTACGGCTGACGCAATGCTCTCGGCCGTCTGCCTGCTTGTTCGGCGGCTGGGCCAAGGCTTTACGGCCAACCTATACAATGAGGTTGTCAGGCCAAAGGGCAATGTGCGCGCGCTTGAAATGCTGGACGCCTATTTTGAATGCGGCGACGCGTACTGGCGCGGCTTATCGGTGATCGACGGATCGGGCTTGTATCTGAAACGAAAATACGCGGATTTCGACGCCGGAAGCCGCGGCTTATACGATAAGGATTCAGGCCAAGATGGCTGCCGCTGCGGCGATGTGCTTACCGGCAGAATCGAGCCGGATGAATGCCCGCTGTTCGGCGGCGTCTGTACGCCTCAAAGCGCTTTCGGCCCGTGCATGGTTTCGGCTGAGGGCGCATGCGGCATCCGCTATACTGAGGAGGGCGGCAATGATTAGAATGGCGCACGGCAGCGGCGGCAAAGAGACTGAGGAACTGGTCCGCGGCGTGTTTCTCAAACATTTTAGAAACGGCGGGCCGCTTGAGGACGCGGCGGTCGTGGAGCTGCATGGGAGGATTGCTTTCACCACCGATTCGTTTGTGGTGACACCGCTTTTTTTCAAGGGCGGCGATATCGGACGGCTTGCGGTATGCGGCACGGTAAACGACCTTCTGATGATGGGCGCTCAGCCGAAATACCTGTCTGCCGGATTCATTATTGAGGAAGGGCTGGAAATAAGCCGGCTCGAAGCGGTTGCCGCGTCGATGGCGCTGGCGGCGGACGAAGCGGGCGTTTCCATTGCGGCGGGAGACACTAAAGTGACAGAGGGGCGCGGCGGGCTTTATATCAGCACGTCGGGCATCGGCGTGGTTCCCGAAGGTCTTCAAATCAGCGCGGCGCGCTGCGAGGCGGGAGACGCAGTGGTGTTGTCCGGCAGCATAGGAGATCATCACGCGTGCATACTGAGCGCGCGCATGAACATTGAGAACGGTATCGAGTCGGACGTGATGCCGCTCGGTTCCCTTGTGGGCGCGCTGCTTGACAGCGGCGCGGACGTGAAAGCCATGCGCGATGTGACGCGCGGCGGGCTTGCGACGATAATCAACGAGCTTTGCGCCGCATCCCATACGGGCGCGGTCATCGAAGAAACGGCGGTTCCGGTATCTGGACAAACGGCCGCTTTTTGCGGTATACTCGGGCTTGATCCGTTATACATGGGCAATGAAGGCAAGTTTGTTGCCGTTGTGAGCGGTGCGGATGCGCAAAGGGCGGTTTCTGCGCTGCGCGGCGTGAAGGGCGGCAGCGATGCGGCTGTGATTGGATATATCACCCGGGAAACGGGTGTGGTTTTGCATACGGAAGCGGGCGGACGGCGCCGGCTCGGTGTGCTTGCGGGCGAGGGTTTGCCGCGCATCTGTTAACAGACAAATTAAGTTTCATAAGAACTGGAGATATATATGGTATCGAATCGCGAAGAGGCGCGGATGGAACCGCGCATCTGCAAGCCTTCCTTCGGCAGACAGACACAGAACCGGGACATGGGCCAGGATCCCAAAAAACTCAGGCAAATACTCAAGGTGTGCGACTTAAAGCAGGGCCAGCGGGTGCTTAATGTGGCCTTCGGCACAGGCGCGCTGATTCCGTGGCTGATGGAGCGCAGGCCGTCGCTGCTGATGGGCATCGACATTTCGGACGGCATGACGCAGATTGCGCGAAAGGAATATCGGGACAGGCGGCTGCGCATTGTGACTGCGGATTATTTTCATATCGAGGCGGGCGCTTTCGATCGCATCATCGTGTTCAACGCGTATCCTCATTTCCCGGACAAAGAGCGGTTCGCCGCCAAGACCTTTTCTTTGCTTGCACCCGGCGGGCGTTTTGTGGTGGCGCACAGCAGAGACGAAAAGAGCTCGGGCTGCGGAGTATGCGGTGAATGCGGTTTTCCGCTTAGACCGGCCGCAGAGGAAAAACGCTGGTTTGAGCCGTATTTTGATGTCGACTGCTTCGTGAGTACCGACGATATCTATATACTGTCCGGCACCAAAGGCTGACATACCGAAAAAAGCCCGACACAGCTTTTCGCAGGCTCGGCCTTAAAGCCGGCGCTGAAAAGGTTTTTTACAATGTGAAGGGCTTTCCAAAATCTGTTGACGTCATATCCATGCTTTCCCGTACATCATAAAATGAAGCTTTGCGGCTATTCTTTGAGTATCAGCCTGCGCGCGCGTTCTTTAACGGCTTCGTCGCTCAAGGCGATATCAAGATAGCCTTCCCTGACGCGCTTTTTCAGATACTCATACGAATACGCGATGGATTCCGCATGGTCGAAGGCGAGCTCGTCGCTTTGGACGGCGCGGATATGCTGAATGCGCCCGGAAGGGTAAGCCACAACGGGACGCATGACGATACTGCCGCGCAGCGTGTAGCCGATCTCGGTCATGCCGTCTTTTTCCGTCACCGTATAATCTTCCATCGCGAACAAGCCTGTTTCCGCGGCGTCGTCTCCCGCGACGGGCTTTAATAAGGCCGCGTCGGCGACGGCGACATGGCTGGATGTGATGCAGCGGTAGCGCGGGTCGCGCCCGGGACGGCCCCATGTGAACACCTGCTCGAGGTAAAGCCCAGAAAGCCCCGTTTCTTCACGCAGCTCGCGGTCTGCGGCCGCGGCGATGTCTTCATCGATATCCACAAAACCGCCCGGCAGCGCCCAGCGGTTTTTATACGGATAATTGCCGCGCTTGATGAGCAATATGGATATCGCGTCTTCACCGACCGCGAACAGCGCGGTATCTGCCGCGAAGCCGGGGTTTTTGTATTTCGAGCCGTCATAGCTCTTTAGAAATTCGATTTCGTCTTTGCCTGATGGTATGTATGCCATAGAACGCTCCTTAATAATAGACTGTGTCGATAACGCCGCCGCCGAGGCATTCGTCGCCCAAATACAGCGCCGCATACTGCCCGGGAGTCACCGCGCGCTGCCGCTGTTTGAATTCGATATAAGCGCCGCCGTTTTTGAGCGTCACGCTTACAGGCTGGTCGCTCTGGCGGTAACGGAACTTTGCGGCGCACTCAAACGCCGCCGCGGGCGCGCCGTTGATGAAGCTGAAATCCGGAGCGAAAAGCGCGCGCGAATAAAGCGCGTCCGGCTCGCCGCCGTTTTGCCCCTGAGCCACGATCAGCGTGTTCGTTGAGACATCCTTATCGATCACGAACCATCGCGTATCCTGAGCGTCTCCGCGCCCGCCGATGCCGAGGCCGCGCCGCTGGCCCAGCGTATAATACATCACGCCCTGATGCCGCCCGACCACCTTTCCGTCCGGCGTTTTGATGTCGCCCGGCTGTGCGGGCAGAAAGCCCGAGAGAAACTCGCGGAATTTGCGCTCTCCGATGAAACAGATGCCTGTGGAATCTTTCTTTTGGGCGACTTTGAGATCAAGCTTGGCCGCAAGGGCGCGCACATCTTTTTTTTGCATATCGCCAAGCGGAAAAAGCGCGCTTTGCACCTGCGCGCGATTGAGAAGGCAAAGGAAATACGTCTGGTCTTTGCCGGCGTCCGCCGCTTTAAATAGACGCCCGCCGCCGTCGGTACGCGCATAATGCCCCGTAGCGATTTTGCCGGCGCCCAGCATTCTCGCGTGGTCGAGAAACGCCGCGAATTTGATTTCGCTGTTGCAGAGCACATCGGGGTTTGGCGTGCGTCCGCGCCGGTATTCGTCCAAAAAACGCGTAAAAACGCGGTCGTAATATTCCCGTTCAAAATTGACCGTGTAATAGGGAATATCGATGGCGGCGCAGACGCTTTGAACGTCTTCATAGTCCTGCGCGGCGCTGCAGCCTTTGCCGTCGTCCTGCCAGTTCTTCATGAACACGCCGATGACCTCGTATCCCTGCCGCTTTAAAAGGTATGCCGCGACGGCCGAATCCACGCCGCCCGACATGCCGCAGACCACGCGTGTTTTTTGGTTTTCTCTCAATGCCTTCCGCCTCTTCTTTGACTTCGGCTCCATTATACCGTCGGCCGCATCCGGTTGGCAAGCTTATGCGTGCGTGATATACTGGCGGCATGAAGAAGAAGCTCATCGTGCTTGCCGCGCTGCTGCTTGCCGCGCTGCTCATATTCTGGTTTTTTTATCCGCTGCGCAGCTATATTGTGATGAGCATTTATTCGGCGCAGCACAGTGAAAACAGCGTCATGAAGCGGCATGGTTTTTCAATGAATATGCCGTCCGGCGACGGGTGGTATCCGTTTGTGATGACATATAATGCGGATGGCTTTGCCGCATGGTCGGGCATCGACGCCGATATGTCGATACTCTACAACTTCGGCGCGTTTGATTTTTGGACGCGCACATCGGCGATTTATGATACGGACAGCGACAAATACTGCGCGTTTTACGGCGCATATGCGCTGCATGAAAACGGCGGCGTTTTTGGTTTCCGGGGGGACGGCGCGCCGGATATGGACGCGGTGACGTCGGCAGTGGAATACGACTATACTCAGCTTGTGCTTGCAGGCTTCGGATGCCGCGATATCGTGTTCCGCGCGGACGGCTTTGACATGCAAACAAACGTTTCGTATGCAGGTAGCGGCGGCTGGATGCGCATCGACGCGGATATTGTGACGAACGGCGTGGCGCACCATTTTGAGCGGGACTGCACCGCATATCTGCAATACGGCCCGCCCACCCGGACGGCCGATACGGATTTTGCGCCCGTCACGCTAAAGGGCAGGCTTTACCTCAAGTATTTTGAAGAATACGGCTGTACGCTGATGCTGTATGTGATTGCGCCGAGCGCGGCGGCGGTGGATGAATGTGACGCGCGGATATTGAGCGAAACGGAAATATCCGCTGTCCGAAAATGATTCGTCGGTCGCTTTTTGCCCGCCATTAGGCTTAGGCGTTTCCCACCGCGATCAACGCGGCCGCAAACCTTTCAAAATCATCCTTGCCCATCGCGCCCGATTCAACATAAACATACAGATTGCCCACGCTGAACTGGCTGATATACACATCGTGCCGTGTATTTTGAGCGTTTTCGCTGCCGTCGCAGCGGTAAAACAGCGTGGTCATAAGCCCGATCTTCGAGACCTCGATATCGCTATCGCTCGTTTCATTGTCATACTTTGCGCCTATGGGAGAGTAGCCCAGCTCGGACCAAAGCTCGGTGGAATAGACGCTGACTTCGGGCGAATCATCGCCGTCGCCGCCGATTTTCACGGAAATGTTGATGATTTTGTCGTTTTTATCGTACAATGCCGTGACGGACAAGGATTCCTTCTGATACGGTTCAGGCAGGCTTTCCCTGACAGGCAGCCCCGTCAGAGACTCGAATTCGCCGATATCCATCGCCTTTGCATAACTGCCTTCGATTTCCCTTATTCCGTTTTCGCCCGATCTTGTGACGTTGTTATAATGGATCATTTCGATCTTGCCGCAGCCTGCACACAGCGTCAGTATCAGCAGGCCCGTCAAAAACGATTTCTTCATGGTTGTTCTGCCGTTCATGATTCGGTTTCCCTTCAACAACCGCCGCACGCCAAGGTGATTTTGGCCTTTGTGCCGGATCGGCGCGGCGCGCTTTAATTGTATTGATTGTATCACAAAAATCAGCATCAGCCATAACATTTTAAGAAAGACGGTTTTGTTTGACGGCTGCGTGGAAAGAAGAAGGCGCCGGCCGCTATTTTCGCCACGAATTTTAATTTTTTTCTTTTAATAGATGTCGATTTAATATATAATACCTTCCTGTAGGAGTATTTTACGGTTTACAATTATTTAGCAGGAGGATATATATTTATGCCGTTAGTCACATCAAAGGACATGTTTAAGAAGGCATACGACGGCGGTTACGCCATCGGCGCGTTCAACGTGAACAACATGGAGATCGTTCAGGGCATCACCGAAGCGGCCAAAGAGCTTCAGGCTCCGCTGATTCTTCAGGTTTCCAAGGGCGCAAGAGCCTACGCGAACCCGATTTATCTGAGAAAGCTCGTGGAAGCGGCGATCGAGGATACCGGACTTCCGATCTGCCTGCACCTTGACCATGGCGACACCTTTGAAACTTGCAAGGACTGCATCGACACAGGCTTCACGTCGGTCATGATCGACGGGTCGCACCATCCGTTCGAGGAGAACATTGCGGTCACTAAGAAAGTCGTGGAATATGCGCATGACCACGGCGTGGTCGTGGAGGCCGAGCTTGGCCGTCTCGCAGGCGTGGAAGACGAAGTCAAGGTATCCGCGGAGGATTCTTCTTACACGCGCCCCGACGAAGTGGAGGAGTTCGTGAGCAGGACCGGCGTGGATTCCCTGGCAATCGCCATCGGGACAAGCCACGGCGCCTTCAAATTCAAGGGCGAGCCGAAGCTGCGTTTCGATATTCTTGAGGAAGTCTCAAAGAGACTGCCCGGATTCCCGATCGTGCTGCACGGCGCGTCGTCGGTCATTCCCGAATTCGTCGAGATGATCAACAAATACGGCGGCGATATGCCGGGCGCCCAGGGCGTTCCCGAAGAGATGCTGCGTCAGGCGGCTAGAAGCGCAGTCTGCAAGATCAACATCGACTCCGACCTGAGGCTTGCGATGACGGGAACGATCAGGAAGTACTTCGCCGAGAATCCGTCTCATTTCGATCCGAGACAGTATCTGAAGCCGGCCCGCAGCGCGATCAAGGAAATGGTCAAACACAAAATTGAAGTTGTGCTTGGCTGCGCTGGCAAGGCCTGAGCACCTGACTGACACAATCCGGCGTTTGCATACCGCAGATGCCGGATTTTTTTAAAACCGTTTACGGGAGGAAAAAATGCGGAAATATAAAGCGGCGGCTGCCGCGGCGGCCATACTGGCGCTGCTGGCGTTCGGAGGCTGTTCCATGTTCAGTCAGGACACGGCTTCAAACGAGCGGCTTGTCAACGGCACGACGACGGGCAATATCCAGAATCTTGGGTTCGCGGTGATGGAAGGGAGCGACATTTATGTCTATTATACGGGTGAAGACAAATTCGACAGGGCGGACATCATCAAATGGAACCCCGAATCGGGCGACAGCAGCCGTGTGATGGCGGACGGCGGCCTTTTTATGAGCATCTTCGGCGGCAGCCTGTATTTTTGCAAAGACGACGGCATTTACCGGGCGCCGATGGATACGTTTGAGCAGGAGCGTGTGCTCGAATGTGGCGCGCGTGAGCTTCAGATACAGGACGGACAGATGTTCTATATCGAAGACGGTACGGTTAAAAGCGTGTCAACGGATGGCGAAAATGTGGACTTTGCACCCATCAAAAACGCGGCGAACCTTGTTGTATCGGCGGATTACCTTTATTATATCGACAGCGCCTCTGGGC
>JAJUJH010000075.1 GCA_029265435.1 Clostridiales bacterium | reverse complement strand
GTTCAACGTTCTTTCTTCCCGCAAGACTTCAATGACGATTTTTGCTTTTTGTTCCGGTGTAAAATTTCTTCTCTTTTCCATGCTCACATTCTAACTTATTTTCGCTGTTTTGTCTGTCTTGTTTTCTGGGTCCATTATAAATCCCCTCAAAGCCATATAGGCTGGTGTATATTGACCTGCCGCTAAAGGCAGGCAGATTTTCTGCGGAATCAATTCCGCCCTGTACATTAACTGCGGCGGCAGACAATATCTTTGGAGATAAGCAGTAAGAAGAGCCAGCATCCGGTTTACTCAAAACTAAGACAGGCAAGCGTTGACGGCTCGGGTTAAAGGCCGGACCTTCTTATTTATCATTATTTGTGATATGATTCGCCTAAGGAGGGCTTCATATGAAAAATGATTATACAATCGCCTTAGTCACCGAAAGCCTTCTTCCCGACGCATTGGCGCTGGTCTGGAACGTATTCGCCGAATTCGAAGCGCCCGAATACGCGGAAGAAGGCGTCGAGGAATTCAGGCGCTTTATTGAGCCCGAAACGATTAAAGAAAAGCTGGGCAGCGGCTCGCTGACGATGTGGGTTTGCTTAAACGGAAACGCTGTGATCGGTGTTATCGCGATGCGCCCGCCGTGCCATATCAGCCTGCTTTTTGTGGATAAGTCATATCATCATCAGGGCATTGCGCGGGCGCTGTTCGAGCATCTGCTGTATAATATCAGGCAAAATACCCGGCACACAGAAATCACCGTCAACTCGTCTCCGTATGCGGCGGGATTTTACCGCCGTATGGGTTTTGCCGACATGGACAAGGAGCGGACGGTGAACGGCATACGGTTCATACCGATGAAAAGAAACGTATACGAATCTGCCTTTTAATCATGAACGTTGAAAATGTGTCATGTCTTCCCCTCGCAGGGAAGGCGGCGCAAAGCGTCCAATTTGACCGGTATGCGCTTTGCCGCCTTATCAGCCGCCTTTCGCCGGCAGCTCCTCAAAGAACAGCCTGGTCCAGCACCGAAGCCGCAACCGCATCCGCGAGCGCGTACAGTTCGTCAGTCTGCGACGGTTTAAGCGTCGATTTGATCACGAACGGCGGCGCGATCAGTTCCATCTGTTTCATTCCGCCAAGCAGCTTCTCCATTTCGGTATGCGCGGCGGGCGCCCATGAACCGTTGCCGATTATGGCCGTCTTTCGTCCGCGCAGGTTCAGCACCGCCATTTCGCGCAAAAGCGATTCCATACCGAAATACAGCCCCGCGTTATATGTGGGCGCGGCCAGCACAAGATGGCTGTATTTGAATGCGTCCGAAATGATGTAAGACGGATGCGTTTTGGATATGTCGTAAACGCGCATATCCTGAACGCCTTTTTCGGCCAGCCTGCCCGCCACCGCATCGGCGGCGTTGGCGGTATTGCCGTACATCGAGGCGTACGCAATCACCACGCCTTTCTTTTCGGGCTCGTAGCGGCTCCATCTGTCGTATTTTTCTATAAAATAGCCGATGTCTTTGCGCCAGACAGGGCCGTGCAGCGGACAGATCATTTTGATGTCCGTGCCGCTTAATTTTTTGAAAAGAAGCTGCACCTGCGCGCCGTAGCGTCCCACGATATTGGTATAATAGCGGCGCGCCTCATCCAGAAAATGGCCTTCGAAATCGTACTCGTCGGCATAAAGGCCGCCCGACAGCGCGCCGAACGTGCCGAAAGCATCGGCGGCAAACAGTATGCCGGTCGATTGCTCATATGAAACCATCACTTCCGGCCAATGCACCATCGGCGCGAATATGAACCGCAGCGTATGGCGTCCGATGCAGAGCGTATCGCCCTCCTTCACCTCATGCAGACGCGTTTCGATGTCGAAATCATAAAACTGACGGATCATATTAAACGTCTTTGCGTTGCCCACAAGCTTGATGCCCGGAAAATGCCGAATGAGATCTTCAATATACGCGCAATGGTCCGGCTCCATGTGGTTGATGACAAGATAATCGACGGCGCGCCCGTTCAGCAGATGCAGCAGGTTTTCGATAAACTGCCGTGTGATCGCCGAATCGACGGTGTCCATCAGCGTCACCTTGTCGTCAATGATGAGATAGGAATTATAGCAAACGCCGTTCGGAAGCGGGAACATATTCTCAAACAGCGCAAGCCGTCTGTCGTTTCCTCCCACCCAAAATATCTGCGGCGCGATTTCCCGTGAAATATGCATAAGCCCTCCCCTTCTTTCTTCAGAATAAAACTTAGGCCATGGCCTTTTTTACGAGTATTATATCAGCGCGGCAACCGCACGTCTACGCAATTTCCGTCACCGCATCGCCCGCGATGGCGGCGGATATCATCGCATCGGCGTCCAGCGCTTCTTCAGCCTTTTGGATATCGGCAAGGCGCGGTTTCGTAACCGGATGCTTGGGGACAAAAACGGTGCAGCAGTCTTCATACGGCAATATCGATGTATCGAACGTGCCGTAGCGCTGCGCAAGCTCGGTGATCTCCAGTTTGTCCATACCGATCAGCGGGCGAAGCACCGGCATGCTCACCGCATTATTGGTCACGCCGAGGCTTTCAAGCGTCTGGCTTGCCACCTGCCCCACGCTCTCGCCCGTCACCAGCGCGAGGCACCTGTCGGCCTCTGCAATGCGCTCCGCAATACGCATCATAAACCGCCGCATGAGTATCGTCAGATAGTCCTGCGGGCATTTCTCGTACAGCGTCATCTGTATATCCGTAAACCGCACCACATGCAAGCGGATCGGCCCCGTATAACGCGCCATCAGCTTTGCAAGATCATGCACCTTTTCAAGCGCTTTGTCGCTCGTATACGGGAAGCTTTCAAAATGGACCGCCGACAGAGCCACGCCTCTCTTGGCGATCATACAGCCCGCCACGGGGCTGTCAATGCCTCCAGAAAGCAGCAGCGCCGCACGGCCGTTGCATCCCACCGGCATACCCCCCGGCCCCTTGAGCACGCGCGTATAGCAGTAGGCCTTGTCCCTCATTTCCATATAGGCGGTGATTTCCGGATGGTCAAGGTTCACCTTGAGGCCCGGGACGCTATCAAGCACTATGCCGCCCGCTTCCGCCGCCATCTCCGACGATTTCATCGGGAACCGTTTGTCGGCGCGCTTCGCCTCAACGCGGAATGTTACCGTTTCCTGCGCAAACCGTTTGCGTTCCTCCGCCACCAGGCACGCCAGCGCCTTCGCCGCGGCGTCAAAATCCTGCTCCAGCCTGACGCCCGGGCTGTAGGAATGAATCCCGAAAACGCGGCCAAGCGCCTCCAGCGCCGCGTTCATCTGGTCTTCGCGTACATTCTCCACATAAATGCGGCTTTCTCCGCGCCGCACCGCCGCGCCGCCGATGCCGGCAAGCGCCGACGCCACGTTTTTCACAAGCGCTTTCTCGAAAAACGGGCGGTTGAGCCCCTTCAAATGAATCTCCGCATACCGGATAATGATGATGTTATCCACGATGTGAAAACCTCCGAAGCCGTCCGACCGCTTTTTCAAGCGATTCCAGGCATATTGCGATATCGTCCAGCGTGTTGCTCCTGTCCATGCTGATCCGTACCGTTCCTTCCGCCAATTCGCGTTTGACACCGCTTTCCAGAAGTGCGCGGCTCACCTTGCCGCGCGAACAGGCCGCTCCCGTACCGATATATATTCCTTCTTCACCGAGCATACGAACCAGCACCTCAGCGCGTATGCCTTCAAAAGACACGCTGACGATATGCGGCACGCGACGCGCCGGCTCGTTGACATACACGCCCTCCATTCGCTTCAAACCGCTCACAAGCGCGCCGCGCAGCGCTTCCACATGGGCGTGAGCGTCCGCGTCTTCAAGGCCGCGTTTCAGCGCGTCGCCAAACGCCTGAATGCCCAGCGTGTTTTCGGTCCCCGCGCGCAGTGCGTTTTCCTGGCCGCCGCCGATGAGCACCGGCTTGACCGTCCTCCCCTGCCGCGCAATCAGCGCCCCTGTACCTTTGAGTCCGTGTATCTTATGGGCGCTGACCGTATAATAGTCTGCACCGATATCCGATAAATCCGCAGGCGTTTTCAGCAGCGCCTGCACTCCGTCGGCGTGAAACAGCGTTTTCGGATTCCTGCGCCGCACGGCGCGCACAATCTCACCGATATCGTTGAGCGCGCCGGTCTCGTTATTGACGTGCATGATGCTGACGAGCGCGGTGTTCTCCTTAACGGCCGCGGCCACATCGTCCGGACGGATGATGAAATGAACGGGATTGATATAGTCAACCGAAGCGCCCTGTTGCTCAAGCTGCTTAAACATCGCGTATACGGACGAATGCTCCACGGCGCTTGTCACATAATGAGCGCCCTTAGCCGTGCCCGACAGCACCGCCATGTTGTTTGCTTCCGTACCGCCCGATGTGAACACGCACGCTCCGTCCGGCAGGCCGAGACTTTCCAGAAGAAGCCGGCGGACAGCCTTCACCTCGCTGAAAACCGCTTCCGCTTTCTTATATGCGGCGGACGGATTATACCAAGCGTCTTGAGCGTGATGCGCCGCAGACCAATCCATATCCGGTTTTGTGGTTGCGGCGTTATCCAGATAAATATTCAAAAAAATAGTGCCTCCCCGAGCAAATTCGTATATAATTATGTTTATAATAACACGCCGAGTGGAATATATTAAACAATTTTTATAAAAAGCAAGCGATTCAAAACGCCTGCTTTGAAAAGCGGAGGGTCTATGAACTATTGCCCGAATTGCGGAAACAGGCTGAGCCCGGCCGACGTGCTGTGTCCCCGCTGCGGTTCGCTCGTTGAGATGATGCGCCCGAACATTTTTACGCCGTCCGAAAGCAGCCCCCTGCCCGCGTCCTGCGGCGCTCCCATGCCGCAGACCGCTGTCGGCCGGCAGCCCGAAGCCGGCAAAATGCAGCCGCCCGTTTCAGCCGGGCCGTCCGGCGCCGACGATAAGGCGTGGCTGGAGATCGAGGAAATAGACGCAGACCGGAGCGAAAACGCAAAGGCCGCACCGAATTCTTATCCTGCGCCGGAAGACCCGCAAAGCGGCTTCATTGACGGCGGGGAGAATACCGGATCAGCCCCGCAGACATCCGATGAAACTGACGAAGGTTCCGGCTCACAGGATGCATCCGAAGAAACGGAGCAAGCCGCATCCGAAGAAACGGAGCAAAACGCCGAAGGCTCTCGAAGCGCGCGGAATAGCGCTCGTTACCGCGATCAAACGGGCGAACCCACCGCCGGCATGCAGGAGCCGTGTCGTCCGGAGCCGCGGCGCCATATTCCCGGCATCATTGCGCTGTTCCTCTGGATACTCGTCGCGGCGGCGATATTTGCGGGCTTTTATTTCGCGGATTCGTATATAACGGAGACTTACGGCGGCTGGAATGCGTTTGTCCATGACATATCGAAAGGCAAAGTCGATCTTGATACCGATTCGGCTTATATGAAGAACCTTGCCGTAAACGTCTCCGAAACACAAACGGACGACGGCGCACCGGCTCACCGGTTTGACGTATCGATGCCGGACGGACAAAGCGTTCGCGTTTTGCCTCTCGGAGACACATACCAGATGGAAAACGGCAGTGTGTCTTTCACGGTATCGGACGAAGCGATCGCAACGTCTTTGGGTCTCGTCACAACGGAGGCGTCGATGGAAACAAGCGGCGTCAATCTTGACGTGACCACAGCCTCGCAAACTCTTAATTATCAGGTCGGAGCGCTGACGCTCAAGCTGACCGAAGCGGATTATAAGCGGGATAAGCCGTCTGAGCAAACACTCTCCACCACCGATACAAGCCTGAAAATCGTGCTGACGGTTTCGCCCGAAGCCACGGTGTTTATCAACAACAGCAACCAAAGCGCAGGGATCGATGCGTTCGGACATTTGTCGGTTACGATGCCTTTGGAGCTCGGCGACAACACGTTTGTTGTCGAGATTGTCCAGCCCGGCAGACGCTCCGTGAAAGAAACCTTTACGATGACGCGAACGCTTCCGGAAACGGCGCTGACGCTTCGCGATACATATTTAAGAATCTTTGATTCGTCGTTTGAATGCCGGGGTTCCACGGCGCCCGGCGGTTCCGTAACCGCCTCGCTGAACGGCAGGAAATTTACGGCGATTGTGGGAAGCGACGGCGTGTTTTCGATTGCATGCAGTCTTGAAAATACCGGCGTTTATCAGATGGACGTCACCGCGTCTAAGGACGGATTCGCAGACGCCTCGTCCCCCGTGCTGGTGGAATATCTGTCCTCACAAACCGCGTTTACCGATTCATGCAAGGAGATGACCGTCGCCAAAATCATCAAGGATACCGCGGCGCTCAAGGGCAAGAGCATTAAAACGACCGCCACCATCGACGGCAATATTGACTCTGAAAACCACAAGCAGTCCTTTGGCGTGAAGGCCAAAGACGGCTCGACGATGCCCTGTTATTACTACGGTCAGGAGCGTCTGTCCGCCGAGCTTGAATACACTTTCTACGGCGTTTGGGATACGGAAACGAACAGCTTTTATGTGATGTTTGTGGAATAGCGCAAAACGGCGTATATGCAGAAAGGCGTTTGCTTGCCGCAAACGCCTTTTTTGCTTTCTTTTTGGATATGCCGCTTACGCGAGATTTTCCTTCTTCGCCTTGGGAAGCGCTTTTTGTTTGCTTTCCTTGTCGCCGAGAATCAGCATCGGCACTTTGGCGTTTCGCACCGTATCTTTGGTGATGACGCACTTTTTGACATCGCTGCGCGAGGGAACTTCGTACATCACGTCGAGCATGATGCTTTCAAGTATGGCCCTCAAGCCGCGCGCACCCGTTTTCCGCTCGATGGCAAGCTTTGCAATCTCGGTCAGCGCGTCTTCCTCGAACTCAAGCTGAACGCCGTCCATTTCCAAAAGCTTGGTGAACTGCTTCACAAGCGCGTTTTTCGGCTCGGTCAGTATGTTGACGAGCGCTTTTTCGTCGAGCTGGTGCAGCGTCACGATAATCGGCACACGCCCGACGAATTCCGGAATCAGGCCGAATTTCAAAAGATCCTCGGGGAGTATATTCTTATAGAGCTCCGAAAGGTCTTTCTTCTCGTTGGAAACCACGTTCGCACCAAACCCCATTGTTTTGCGTCCGATGCGGCGTTCGATGATGCTTTCAAGACCGCCGAACGCGCCGCCGCAGATAAACAGTATGTTTGTCGTGTCAATCTGCAAAAATTCCTGATGCGGATGCTTGCGCCCTCCCTGAGGCGGTACGCTTGCCACCGTTCCTTCGATGATCTTGAGCAGCGCCTGCTGAACGCCTTCGCCCGACACGTCGCGGGTGATGGACGGATTGTCGCCCTTTCTCGCGATTTTGTCGATCTCGTCGATATAAATAATGCCGCGCTGGGCGCGCTCGATATCGTAATCGGCCGCCTGTATGAGCTTGAGGAGAATATTCTCCACGTCTTCGCCCACATAACCCGCTTCCGTCAAAGACGTCGCGTCGGCCATCGCAAAGGGCACGTTCAATATACGCGCAAGCGTTTGGGCAAGCAGCGTTTTTCCGCACCCCGTAGGCCCCAGCATCACGATGTTGCTCTTTTGCAGTTCCACATCGTCGGTCTTGGCGTCGGAGTTGATTCTCTTGTAGTGGTTGTATACGGCCACCGCAAGATTCTTCTTCGCTTCGGTCTGCCCGACCACATAATCGTTGAGCGAATCGACGATCTCGGCGGGCTTTGGAATATCCCCAATTTCAAACGCCGTCGCTTCCTGATAATCCTCTTCAATGATCTCTTTGCAAAGCTCAATGCACTCGTTGCAGATATAAACACCCGGACCCGCAACGAGCCTTCTGACCTGTTCCTGCGCTTTGCCGCAGAACGAGCATTTCAGCTGTTTCTGGTCGTCTGTATAGTTCGGCATTGATTCACCTCTTTTCCCCTCTTTACTTTAATTTGGGCGTGATGATCTCGTCAACAAGCCCGTAGCTCAGCGCCTCCTCGGCGCTCATGAAATTATCCCTTTCGGTGTCAGCCTCGATTTTTTCGATGGACTGCCCTGTTCTCTCCGCGAGTATCGCGTTAATCTTCTTCTTTGTCTTAATAATGTGCTCCGCATGGATGGCGATATCCGTCGCCTGCCCGCGCGTGCCGCCTGACGGCTGGTGGATCATCACCTCGCTGTTGGGCAGCAGCTTGCGCTTGCCCTTAGCACCCGCGGCCAGCAGAAACGCCGCCATAGAAGCGGCCATCCCGATGCAGATCGTGCTTACGTCGCATTTGATGTGCTGCATCGTATCGAATATGGCCATTCCCGCCGTCACCGAACCGCCCGGGCTGTTGATGTATAAGAAGATGTCTTTATCCGGGTCTTCCGCTTCCAGGAATATCAGCTGCGCCACAACCAGATTGGCCATGTCGTCTTCGATTTCTCCGCTCAGAAAAACGATCCTGTCTTTCAGCAGGCGCGAATAAATATCGTAACTTCTTTCACCTTTGCTTGTTTGCTCTATGACGTAAGGGATAAGTGTCATAAAAATAACCTCCGTCTATATCATACTATTCTACTCCGCCGATGTGATTTCCTCTCCGGCCTTATTATTTGAAGCTTTTTTATTGATCAGCCGGACACAACGGCGTTTTCGACGAGAAAACGCACCGTATTATCATACGCCAGATTTTCCTTGATATACTCAAGCTGCTCGCCGCTCAGTTTGGCTGCATATTCCTCCGGATCTTTCTTTGCACGTTCGGCGCGCTTTGCAAGCTCATCTTTGAGCTGTTCCTCCGTCGCCACGATGCCTTCCGCCTTCATGACGGCCTCAACCGTCAGCTGTGTGCGGACAGATCTTTCGGCTTCGTCTCTGTATTCGGCGCGCAGATCCTCAATCTTCGTGCCCGTCATTTTGAGGTAGTCCTCAAGCCTTATTCCCTGGTACATCAGCGAATATTCGATCTGCTGAAGCCTGTGATCGATCTGGTTTTCAACCATGCATTCGGGCAGATCGATTTCGGCGGCTCTCACCACTTCCTCAAGCACCGCGTTTTCAAGCTCATGCTCGGCCCGATGGGCCGCGTTTTCCTCAAGCTTCTTGCGCACGTCGGCCTTGTATTCTTCAAACGTATCAAACTCGGAAACGTCCTGCGCAAAGTCGTCGTTGAGCTCCGGCATTTCCTTTGCCTTCACATCGTGCATCACAATATGGAACACCGCTTCTTTTCCCGCAAGCTCCTTGGCATGGTATTCATCGGGGAATCGGACGGTAATATCCTTCTCTTCGCCTTTGCTCATGCCGACAACCTGTTCCTCAAAGCCTTCGATGAACGAATGCGAGCCAAGCTCCAGCGCCTGATTTTCGGCGGTTCCGCCTTCGAATTCCACGCCGTCAATGCTGCCCGAATAATCAATGATGACCTTGTCCTTCTCCTGTGCGGCGCGGTCTACGTCCACCCATCTGGCGTTGCGCTCAGCGGCAAGCGCGATCTCCGCGTCAACCTGCTCGTCGGTAACCTCGGCTTTGACCGCCTTCACCTTGACGCCTTTATACTCGCCCAGCTTCACCTCGGGCTTTACGAAAACCTCCGCCGTATAGCAGACGCCGTCTTTGCCGATCTTCGTCACATCGAGCTTCGGACGCGATACGGGCACGATGCTCAGCTCGTCCACCGCTTTGTTGTAGCTTTCCGGAAACGCGATGTCGAACGCGTCTTCGTAAAATATGCCTTCGCCGTAATGGCTCTCGATCACAGCGCGCGGGGCTTTGCCCTTACGGAAGCCCTGTATGTTAAACTTGCCCTTGTTTTTCAAATAAGCCTGATGCAGCGCCGCCGCAAACTCTTCCGCAGAAATATCAATCTCGATCTTTACCTGATTTGCGCCCACGCTTTCCACTTTCGCCAAATTCTTGTCCTCCTCAAGTTGTTACCCACAAAATAGCGGCTTTCTGTTGCAAAAATGCCGCTCTATATAGTAACATATATACAATTTCAATGCAATCAAAAACAGAGGAAAATTCATTGAAATTTCATATGAATGGTATCCTTTTGCCGCCGGAAATATACGCCGGGCCGTGCAAAACGAGCCATATAAAAAAAGAACGCGCAGGGTATTGCATAAATATACACGATATCGTATAATTATAAGCATCTGATTTGGAGGTTTTCAAAAGATGTCGAAGTTAAAGGTATTGCTTGCCTATTCGGGCGGGCTGGACACGTCGGTGATTATACCGTGGCTCAAAGAAAATTACGACTGCGAAGTGATTGCGATGGCGGCGGACGTCGGCCAGGGCGAAGAGCTCCCTCCGCTCAATGAAAAAGCGATTCAAAGCGGTGCGGCCAAGATATACATCGAGGATCTGAAGGAAGAATTCGTGAAGGACTTCGTATTCCCGACGCTCAAGGCGGGCGCGGTATACGAGGGGAAATATCTGCTCGGCACGTCTATGGCACGGCCTCTTATCGCCAAGCGCCTTGTCGAGATCGCCAAAAAAGAGGGCTGCGGCGCAATATGCCACGGCGCCACAGGCAAAGGCAACGACCAGGTGCGTTTTGAGCTGACGATCAAAGCGCTCGCGCCCGAAATGCGGATCATCGCCCCGTGGCGGATATGGGACATCAAATCGCGCGAGGACGCGATTGCCTATCTTGAAGCGCGCAATCTGCCGTTGCCGGTATCCAAAAAGCGCCCGTACAGCATGGACAGAAACCTCTGGCATTTGAGCCACGAAGGCAGCGATCTTGAAAGCCCGTGGAACGAACCTCAGGACGACCTGTACCTGATCTGCACGCCGCCCGAAAAAGCGCCGGACACGCCCGCGTATGTCACGATCGGCTTTGAGGCGGGCGAACCCGTTTCGGTGGACGGCGAGAAGCTCTCCCCCGTGGTCCTGCTCGAGAAGCTCAATGCGCTCGGCGCGGCGCACGGCGTCGGCATCGACGATATGGTGGAAAACCGCCTTGTGGGCATGAAATCGCGCGGAGTATACGAAACGCCGGGCGGCACGATTCTTTACGAAGCGCATCGTGCGCTCGAAAGCATCACGCTCGACCGCGATACGCTGCATTACAAGCAGGGCGTGGCTTTGAAATTCGCCGAAATGGTTTATTACGGGCAATGGTTCACGCCGCTGCGCGAAGCGCTCAGCGCGTTTGTGGATTCCACTCAGCGCAGCGTCACAGGCGAAGTGCGCGTCAAGCTGTTTAAAGGCCGCTGCGTCGCCGCGGGCATCAGATCGCCGTATTCGCTCTATATGGAGGAATTCGCAACGTTCAGCCGCGACGAAGTTTACAACCAGAAGGACGCCGAGGGCTTCATCAATTTGTTCGGGCTGCCGCTCAAGGTGAAGGCGCTCGCGGACCAAAAGAGGAACAAATAATGAGCGCGAAGATGTGGGGCGGCCGGTTCACGGCGGACACAGACGCGAAGGCGGCCGGCTTCCATTCGTCCATATCGTTCGACTGCCGTCTCTACCGCGCGGATATTGAGGGCAGCATCGCTCACGCCAAAATGCTCGGCGCAACGGGGATAATATCAAAAGCGGACAGCGCGCTGATCGTGAGCGGCCTTCAGGGCATACTCGCGGATATCGAGGCGGGGAAAGTCGTTTTCAACGAACAGGATGAAGACATCCACATGAATATCGAACGGCTGCTGACCGAACGCATCGGCGATGCAGGCAAACGGCTGCATACGGGCCGCAGCCGCAACGACCAGGTGGCGCTGGATATACGGATATTTTTGAAGCAGTCGTGCGCCGACATGGACGCGCTGCTCCGGGCGCTTATCGAAACGCTTTGCGCCATTGCAGAGCAGAACCTCCTCACCATCATGCCCGCATATACGCATTTGCAGAAAGCGCAGCCCACCACGCTTGCTCACCACATAATGGCATACGCCCAGATGTTCTACCGCGACATACTTCGGTTTGCCTATGCGGCGGACGCGGCGGACATGATGCCGCTCGGCTCCGGCGCGCTCTGCGCAACGACGTATCCGCTTGACCGCGGCATGGTGGCGCGCGAGCTGGGCTTTGCGGGCATCACGCCGAACAGCTTGGACGCCGTGGCCGACCGCGACTGCGTGCTTGATTACATATACGCCTGTGCGATGACGGCGATGCACTTGTCGAGACTATCCGAAGAAATCGTCCTCTGGTCCACGGGAGAATTCGGTTTTATCTCGCTGAGCGACGCATATTCAACCGGTTCAAGCATCATGCCGCAGAAAAAAAACCCCGATATGGCGGAGCTGATCCGCGGCAAGACCGGGCGCGTTTACGGTGACCTGACAGCCCTGCTCACCGCGATGAAGGGACTGCC
>JAJUJH010000175.1 GCA_029265435.1 Clostridiales bacterium | reverse complement strand
GTATTGCAGAACAGACATATGAGCCTCCTGTTATGTGATTCCTGCTTAAGCCCAGAGGAACCGGCTATTCTATGCGGCAAACGAACGGAAGCATAGGCAGTCCCGCGCTGTTGTATATATTATCCTCGCAATACGGCCGCCGGCAGAATTCCACAGTGACAGGCCCGTCCGCCTCCAGCTCGGGGGAAGAAATCAGCATCACATTCTCGCAAACGCGGATCTCCGGCTCGTTCACCGCCGTATCGTTTATCTTCACATCGACCGTCAGCGGTTTCTCGCCGCGGCATTCAAGGCCGCGGCCGCTATGGGCAAACCTGATGCAAATGCTTGAGCCGTCTCTGCGGCAGCCCTCAACCGCCGGCGAATCCGCGAGAACCGGCCGTCCGTATACCTTCGACAGCGCCTGCAAAGCCAGCCTTTCGCCGATGGGTTTCTTATGCTTCGGATGAATGTCGTACCGCATGCCGGCATCCATGGCGCATATGAGCCAAACCTTATCCGCGGTTTTGGTCAGATTTTCCTGTATCTCGCGTATGGGCACGAAGTTGAGCGATTCCACCATGCGTTCAAAAGACGCAAGCTGCACCATGATGAAGGGCAGCTCATCACGCCACAAGCTTCTCCAGTCGGCGATCATCGCGCGCATAAGCTCCTCATAGAGATTCGCGAACGGTTCATCCGACTCTCCCTGATACCAGATCACGCCGCTGATGGTGTAGGGCACGATGGTCTTAAGCATGGTTTCGTACAGACCGCAAGGGCGGAACGGAGAGTAGGCACAAAGACGAAGCGCGTTCATTTCCTCTAAGGCGTCCGTCATGTTTTTGTCGAGCTGAATCGGTGCAAGGTTGGGCACGCTGTTGTCAATAGGAAGTGCGTCGATGTTTTTCTGAAGCGTTTTGAATCTCTCAAGCTCCGTATCACGGTCTATCTTTAACCGCGCCTTCTCCGCTTCATCAAGGAAAAATTGCAGCCGTCCGGTCAGATATTTCTCCGACGTAAACACGCTGGCGGACACCCCGCCCCAAGTACAGTTGATGATACCGACCGGCACATTCAATTCCCGGTATAGCTTTACCGCGAAATAAAAGCCCACCGCGGTAAAATAAAGCGCTTCTTTGCCGCAGGCTTTGCGCCACATTCCCACCGTGGAATAGTCCCTGTCATTTTCCTGCCCCGGGTACGATACCTTGGGCACCTCAAAACATCGGATGTCGGCATTGTTTATCTCTGACGCAGCGGCGGCCTCCGCGTCGTCCCTGAGCAGATATTCCATATTGGACTGGCCGCTCGCGAGCCATACCTCGCCCACAGCGACATCGCCTATCGACATTTCGCAGCCGCCGGCGGATATGCCGAGCGTATATCCCGTACCCGCCTCCATCGGCGGGAGAAAAACTTTCCACTCGCCGTTTTTTGTGGCAGCATACGCGCTTTCGTCTCCGAGCCGAACCGTTATCTTGCTGCCTTCCGCCGCCTGCCCCCAAACGCAGATGGGCCTTCTTCGCTGCAAAACCATGCCGTCCTGAAAAATCAACGGAAGTCTGATACCGTTCATTTTATCTTCCTTTCTGCGTATAAAGCACTTTAACCTCTCCGTTATCCGTATGCGTGATACAAAAGCTCTTGTCCCTGAAATCCGCATCCAGTCTTGCGAAGTGTTCGCCGTTCGTCCATGTCACGGTCAGCGTTCCGTCAGCCTTGTCCTCGCCGATATCCACCCTGCCGTCAAAAGCCGGATGGGTGTTTCGGAACCGCATAATCCGGTACATATCCTGAAGCATCGGTTTTTTCACCGCCTCGGCGATTTCAGCCTCAGTATAGGTATGGCGGTTGATGCTTCTGGGTTCCTCGCCCCGTTTCAATGCTTCAATATCGTTTTCGCCGGCAAGCAGACCCACATAGTAAACCTGAGGTATTCCCGGAGTAAAAAACTGCACCGCGCGCGCGAGCAGATACGCTCTGTCGTCGCAGCCGAGCGCCGAATAGTAGGTGCAGCCCAGCTGGTATCTTTGGGCCTGCTTGCCTGACGTCTTGATCATGATCCCCGGAAATTTGAGATACGGTTTTGCCGGAAGCGTGATTTCGTCGACCTTTTCCCTGACATAGTCAATCTCTTCGTCCGTCAGCAGTCCCTCAACGTCCACGACGCCGATACCGTCGTGGGTGTCAAGCGTGGTAAACTGCTTGCGCGGGCAGATGTTCAGCCAATGGATCAGCCTGTCCGTTCTGCCGGTCATCAACCCATGCAGCAGCAGCATCGGCAAAGCAAAATCGTATACCCAGTAGCCCCTCTCCGCCATCTTGAGCTGTATATGATAATTTTCATGAATCTCGGGCAGCATCTCCGTTCCGGTTGCCCTGAGCGGTTTCATGCCGATTTCGAGCACATCCCATATCTCCGGCTCCACGAAAAAGCAGGATGTTCCCGGACGCTTTGAGGCGTACGCGAAGGCGTCGAAGCGGATGAGCGGTACATGCTTCGCGATCAGGCCGAGATTCCGCTCAAAGTATTCCTGCGTCGCGGCGCTGTAAGGATTGATGTCTATCTGCTCCTGAAAAAAGGTATTCCAGAGCTTCACCTTTTTGCCGTCGTCACGCACGAACTCCATATACGGGCCTTTTTCCTTGCGCCTATACATCACTTCAAGCTCTTCCTCGGTAGGCTCTCCGTTGGGCCAGAACTGATTCCAGTCAATGAACATATCCTTATACGGGGAAGCGTCCCCGTTCTTCATATAATCTTTGAACTCCGGGCATCGTATGGAGACGTGATTGAGCATAAAGTCCGCCATCAGATAATATTTTTCTCCCAATCGGTCGATATCGTCCCAGGTGCCCAGCGCCGGATCGACGTTGTCGTAATTGATCACGGCAAACCCCCTGTCGCCCGAGGACGGAAAGAACGGCAGTATATGAATGCCACCGAATACGTCTTTGAAATAGCGGTCCAGCACCTCTTCCAGAGCCTTCATATCGCTCCCCATGGTATTGGCGTATGTGATCAGCATGATCTTGTTTTCGACTTTTTTCATTGGCGCTCTCCTGTTTTCAGCTTTTGTTTTAAGTTGCTTCTTTCTTTTAATACTGCTCGCTTTTAAATGGCAAGACCGGATCACCGCCGAACAGCTGATGATTGCTTATTGCCATCCGGCCGGCCGTTAACAGAAAGTCGTTGCGAACGGATTTGTGACCCGCAGGCGGTCAGCCCTTGACGGAACCTAAAGTGATTCCTTTGACGAAGTATTTCTGGAAGAATGGATACGAAATAAGCAAAGGCAAAACGGCGATAACGGCAATGGCCATACGCACACTGATATTGGGAATATCCTGAGTGGATATCATCGTTGTCATATGGGACTGCAGGAAAGTGGCCTTGTTCATCACGTCGTTCAGATAGTTCTGAACGCCATACAGATCCGTTCTCGTTGTCAGGAAATAGATACCGTTCGTCCAGTTGTTCCAGTAGGCGATGAGCGACATGAGTCCGATAGTGGCAAGGATCGGTTTGCTCATGGGAAGCACGATCTTCGTTAAGCATTGCACCTCGGTCGCGCCGTCAATTTTTGCGGCCTCAAGCACTTCACCCGGGATATTCGAGGAAAAATATGTCCGCACGATAATCACAAAGAATGCGTTCATCAACAGATATGGCACGATCATACCGGCGAGCGTATCCTTCACATTGATAATATTCGTATAGACCAAATAAGTCGGCACCAAGCCGCCGTTAAAGAGCATGGTGAAAAACAAGAAGAACGAGATCGCGCCGCGGCCGGGAAGATCCTTGCGGGAAAGCGGATAGGCAAACAGCACTGTCAATATCAGGTTCGTCGTAACACCGATACCCACCACGCCAATCCCCTTGACCGCGGCCCAGGCGGCCAGACCGTACAGGTTGCTGG
>JAJUJH010000053.1 GCA_029265435.1 Clostridiales bacterium | reverse complement strand
TATACGGGCGTCATAAAAGGCAGCAGTGTAGACGACAGAAAGGCGCCGCGCATCGTGGGTTCGGGATATCTGAAGGGCCACGTGTGGAACAAGTTCGGAAGGCCCAAGATATTTCAATAGGATAGACGTCCGCGCCGTATATCAGGCGAGAGGCTCCGCGGCTTGAACAGACGGCGGTTTTCCGATAGAATGATGCAAAGGCACAATTCGGAAATTGACGGGGTGTTCATGGATCCACGCTATAAAATCGGTATGCGGACGGTCAAAACGGTCGTGGCGGTGGGCATATGCCTGCTCACGTTTCAGTTTTGCTTTCCACAAAGCAGCATCAACGGCATACAGGCGGCGCTCGCAGCCACGATCTGTATGAAATCGTCGCTGCAGAACACGCTGCGCACCGGTCTCGACCGTGCGGCGGGCACTGTCCTCGGCTCCGTGACGGGCGTACTGCTGCTGCTGTTCAAAGGCCTTCTGCCCTTCGAGCTGACCCCCCTCGTCGGCATACTGGGCGTGCTTTTGATCATCTATTTGTGCAACGTGCTGCGGCTGCAGGCAAGCGTCACCATCAGCGTCGTGGTCTTTCTCATCATACTGATCGACGACCGCGACATTCCGCCCGTTGTTTACGGCGCCGCGCGTCTCGCGGAAACGGTATTCGGCATATTTGTCGCATACATGGTCAACCGCTTTTTGGACGTCCGTCACATCAAAAGAAAAAACGCCGCGGCCGAGCTGCCGCTTGAGCCTTCGGCATGCATAAGAGGCGTATCCGATGCCGATATCGGCGCCGTGATGCAGATTTGGCTGGAGGCCAATATCGCCGCGCATCCATTTTTAGACGCGCTGTATTGGCATGACAGATACGACGACGTCCGCCGTACAGTAAAGGCGGCTCAAACCGTCGTCTACGAAAACGGCGGGAAAATTCAGGGCTTTATCAGCCTGTCGGCCGAAACCGAGATTTTGGCGCTCTGTGTAAAGCCCGGCGCACAGCATACGGGCGTCGGCATCCGTCTCATCGAACACGCCAAGCGGCTGTATCCTTGCCTGTCCGTCACTTGCGTCAAGCAAAACGAATCCGCCGTCAATTTTCTGATCAACCGCGGCTTTGTGCCTGTGGCCGAAAAACCCGCTGCACAGTCCGGTCTGTCAGCATACACCATGCAATGGTCATCCAAAAACAAGGCGTCGTGCCGTCCGGTCCAAGCGCCCCGGGATTAGCGGTCATGCTCATTATTTGACCGGACCGGCCCCGAAATACAAAAAAGCGGCCCTGAAGCCGCACCATTAAGAATCACCGTAAAACGGGCGGTTCCGTTTCGTTAATCAAGCTCAAATATCTATTGTGGGCAGGTTTTACGACAAGCTGAAACGGGCGCACCCGTTTTGTCTGTACGTTTCCGCTCTATTCCCCGTCTTCCTTGTAAACAAGCCCCCACTGCCCGCGAAGCCTGTCCATCATCGCCGCGATCTTTACCGTTTCGTCAAGCGGCATTTCGGGCGCCTCTTTGCGCCCCTCAAGCACATAGCCCTGAACGGCGGCCGCTTCATACTGAAACCCCGTGGCGGGATACGGTTCGTCAAACACCTCGCAGGTTTGCGGCTTCCCCGTATCTCCATTCAACGCCAGCTCCGCGCGGCCGGGATGCCACCAGCCTTCGCCGAGCCGCACCGAGCCTTTGGTTCCGCCGATAAACACGGTGTTATTCATGTTGAGTCCGATCGCGTCGGCTCCCACCGCAATGCGTCCGTCCGCATATTCAAGCGTAAACGTATTGTATTCGTCAATGCCGTCTTGCAGGCAGGCCGCCGACGTCACATTGAGAGGCTCCGTCCCGAATACCGCGAACGCCAAAGCGAGCGGATAGATGCCCACGTCGAGCAGCGAGCCGCCCGCCATATCGTGCCGGAACCGCCATTTCATTCTGTTTAAGCTGCCGTCGTAGCCGAACGACGCGCTGACCATTTTTGGCTCGCCGATACGGCCTGAACGCACCCATTCCATCGCCTTTTTGAACGCCGGAAAGAACCGCGTCCACATGCCTTCCATGAAAAAGACGTTCTTCTCCCGCGCCTTATCCGCCATCTTTTCAGACTGCGCCGCGTTGACGCCGAGCGGCTTCTCGCAAAGCACCGCGAAACCCGCTTCAAGAAACAGCATCGCATTGCCGAAGTGCTGAGTATGCGGCGTGCCGATATAAACAATATCGAGGCCGGAGTCTCTTGCCATTTCCTCATAGCTGCCGTAGCTTTTTAATGCGCCGTATTTTTGGGCAAACGCCCGCGCGCTTTCCGGGCTGCGCGACGCCACGGCCGCAAGCTGCGCACCCTTCACATGCCGCAGCCCTTCCGCAAACTGGCCCGAAATGCTGCCCGTACCGACAATACCCCATTTTACCTCTGTCATATGCATACTCCTTCCGAACCGAATGTCATGCCATTCTTCTATTTTGCAACGATGATATGTGCCCCGCTGTGTTCCAGCGCCTCAATCCGCTCCGGACTGACGCCGCCGTCGGTGATGAGCGCTGCGGCCTCCCGCGCGTCCGCGAAGCGGCAAAGGCTCTGCCTTCCGAATTTGGAGGAATCCGCAAGCACCACGCACTGCTGCGCCGCAGACAGCACCTTCCTTTTCAATCCGGCTTCCGCAACGCTGCCCGTAAAAAGCTCTCCGTTCCTGCCCACCGCGCTGACGCCCACAAACGCAATGTCGGCGCGAAAACGGCTCAGCGCCTCCTCGGCGGCGGGGCCGCGGCAGGAAAGCGAATCGGCCTTGAGCTCGCCGCCAATCAAAATCACGGAAACAAAAGAACGGTTCACAAGCTCGGTCGCAATCGCCACCGCGTTGGTCAGCGCCGTCAGATGCGCCGACATCGGCAGGCATTGGGCAAGTATCTGGCCCGTCGTGCCCGAATCGATAAAGACCGTCGTGCCGTCCCTGATAAACGACAGCGCTTTGCGCGCTATCGCGATTTTGCTTTCCTTATTGGAAACCGTTTGGTTTTCTTTAACCTTGATCGGGCTTGCCGCCAGCATCGCACCGCCGTGAGTTCTCACGGCCTTTTCGGCGCGCACCAGCTGTTCAATATCTCGGCGGATCGTCATTTCCGTGACGCCGAAGTCTTTGCTCAGGCGGCTGATCTGAACCTCGCCGTCCCTGCAAAGCATATCGAATATCTGCATCAACCGTTTTTCCTTCAGCATGTTCAGTCTCCGTCAAATTTATTCAAAACACGGTCTCACAATATCCCTAAAGCCATTATACTTTATCCGCAAGAGAGTGCAAGCACGTATTGGCAAAGGCTTTTAAGCCGGCATCGGCTTACCCGATTTCGAAACCGCCCGTCAGATAACTTTCCATCTCATCCGCCGCGCGGCGCGCCCCGAACGGGCATGCGGCGGCGGGCGCATCCATACGCGGGGTCATCTGGCGCCGCGAACACCAATATCGAAGCGCGTCGGGGCTGTGGGTCAAATCGTGCGGCTCGTTGGCCGCGTCTCCCGGGCGGGCGGGGTCATGCCGCAGCAGCGGCAGACAGCGCAGCAGCGGCGTGCATGTCGAAAAAAACATCATCTGCGGCTCTCCCCTGTCGCAGCGCAGAAATTCCTTGACGTTCAGCCATCCGTCGATACGGCTGCCGCCCGCCTTTACAAGCGGGATTCCGTTTGCCGCAAATATCTCGGCGGCGCTGCGGCCTGTATCCTGCCGTCTGCTCCACAAATCCGGCGGAGCGATATATTCCTCCACCGTTTCGCTTTGCGCCCCGCGTATCGCCGCGGCCGCCTGCGACACCGTAAGGTCGGGCATTTCGATGCTTCGGTAGCAGTATACGCGCCCGTTCGGGCTGACCGCGAACCAAAGCGCCGCCAGCATATCCAGCCCGTAATCGAGCGCGGCGCTCAAACGCCAGCCCTCCGGCAGCGAAAACGGCGCGCACACATGGCGTTCCTCGCTGAACTCGGTGAAGAACTGCCCCGCGAACACGTTCCAGTCGCCGTCCAGCCACGCACGGCGCAGCGACGGCTCCATGCTTTCAAGCTGGCGCACATAGCTTGCCCCCTTCATTGCAAGCTTCTTTTTCTCCTCAAGGCTTTTGCCGTCCTTGATCCTGCGCAGCGCCGCGAGCGTTTTCCTGTAGCCGTCGTCCGAATCGAAAAGCGGCGCATTGTCCCACACGCGCGCATGGATGAACGTATAATCCTTCGGGTCCTCGCCGCGCGAATAGCATCGGTCGATAAACAGCCGCTTTACCCACGCGTGCCCCACGCCGCCCGGATTGCATGTCACATAAATGCGCTTGGGATACCTTCCGGTGCCGCGCACGCACGCGCACAGCCAGCCGAACTGCGTTTCGGTCAGCTGCGTCGCCTCATCGAGAAACACGACGTCGTATTCCTGCCCCTGATATTGCAGCACATCGTCGCCGCTGTCGCAATATCCGAGCTTGATGCGGGAACCCCACGGAAACAGGAACGCCTTATCGGTTTCGCTGTACTTCGGGCGCAGATAATCGGGCAGCCCCGCATATACGGCGCTGAGCTGCCGCGTATGGTTTTCCCTGAGCTCCGGAAAGGAACGCCGCACAATGAGCATCTGAATGCCCGGATATTCAAACGCGAGATACGTTGCCTTGGCGCGCACCGCGTGCGATTTGCCGCCGCCCTTTGCGCCGCCGTACCCCACAAAACGCGTGTCCGCCCGCAGGAATTCCGCCTGTTTCTGTGTCGGTTTACCGAACGCCTGAAGCAGCAGCGTTTCCACACTCTCGTCTCGTCTCATAAAAAAAGCGCCAGACGCGTTGCCGCCGGCGCATGCCACTTCCTTTCATTTTAATGCTTTATGCTGATCACGCTGACCGGACAGCCTTCCGCCGCCTCGTTCGCGGCGTCCTCGGCTTCTTTCGGTATTTCGTCCACATAGGCTTCGGCCAGCCCGTCGTCCGCCATCCTGAACACTTCGGGGCACGTTTCGGCGCACAGCTCACAGGAAATGCATCCGTCGCGATTGATTTCCGCTTTCATTCTCTTCCTCCTCATCAAAAAATCAATACTATTGTGCCCTTGCCGCCGCCGCTTATTCAAGCGTCAGCGCGCATACTTTTTTAGCCGCCCCAAGTCAAACGGCGGCAGCACGGCAAGCGGCGCGTTTTCACTCAGCGCGCCCGTCGCCTCAAGCTGCTTCAAATCCATCGACGACGGTTTGTCGCGTTCCTCCCAATACCGCTGGATATGCAGCAGCGCCATTTCCACACACCGGCTCAGCTTTGCGTTTGGCAGCACCGCCGTATCGCGGAAATCCGCCGCGCTCACGTAACCTTCCCGCCACAGCGCGAGCTGGCTGCGCGGAATGCCCAGCGCGATGCAAAGCCCGGCGATACTGTATCTGCCCGATTCCGCCGCTTCGTCCAAATACGTTTCCAGCCTTTTTTCAACCGCCGCGATATCGATCTCCCAGGCGTTCTGCGTCCGGACCATAAACGCGCATCCACCGCCGTCCTTCATCATTGTGCCGCTCACCCGCGTTTTTTTCTTCGTCATGCGATCTCCTTTTCATTTTGCTTCCCACGTCTTGGTTTTTCGCCAGTCTATCGCAAAAGCCGTCTCACGGCCGCTCAATCCGGCCGGAACCGCCCGCCTTCCGTTTTCAATTGTATTCCGCTGCAAAGCGCAAATATGAATACGGCATCGCCTGAAGCGCGGTTATCAGCCTGTCAATAAAGCTAATTATATAATTTGTGGGCAAGACGGGCTTTGCCCGCGCAGCCCACACCTTGCGGTTTTGCGCCGTTTCGAGCTTGCGAGGAACAAGCAAAGCCGGAAATCTGTCGGAAAACCGAAGGTTTTTCGACAAGCTGACGGCATCGCCTGAAGCGCTGTCATTTTTTTCGTAATGATTCTGTGATAATGAGAAAAAAACCGCACATACTATTCTCATGAGGCGGTGAAGTGAAATGTTTCTGCAACAACATGAGCTTGACTTCTTCGTAAGGAACCTGGAAATCAGAGCGGCATACTTTAGTCCAGGTGACTGACAATCAGGGCAGGCTGCAAAGCCTGCCCGTTGTCTTTTCAAAAGCAAACGGCCCCGCACAAAATACGGAGCCGTTCAATTCACGCCGTTTGCCGGCCGCTCAGTATGCCGTTTTTCTGAACCTGTCTTTAAGATCCTCATACAGCCCCGAATAATTGGCAAGAATCTTGTTGTAAATCTCGACGTTTTCGGGGATCGGCTGCGTCACCGTTTCAACGGTCAGCATTTCCGCCGCGTGCTCGATGCTGCGCCACAGCCCCGCGCCCACGCCCGCGACCACCGCCGCGCCGTAAGCACCGCCTTCAGCCGCGCCGATCAGCGTTTTGACCGGCAGCCCCATAATATCGGCCTGTATCTGCCGCCATATCGGGCTCTTCGCCGCGCCGCCGGACGACACCACATCGGCGGGCTTCATGCCCGGCTTCGACGACAATATCAGTTCGTATGTTTCGCGCAGTCCGAACGTCACGCCTTCCATCACCGCACGGGCCATATCGCCCCTGTTGGTGGTCACGGAAAGGCCGTAAAAAACGCCTCTTGCATAAGGATCGGGATGCGGCGCGCGCTCGCCGGACAGATACGGCAGGAATATCACGCCGTTTGAACCGGCCGGGCTCTTGGCCGCCGCGGCGTCGATCACCTTAAACGAATCGTTTTCATGGAACGTGTTTTTAAACCATTCCATCGAGCCGCCCGACGAGAGCTGACAGCCGAACGCCTGCCATTTGGCCTTGTCGTTGTTGCAGAAAAACTGCACCTTGCCGCCCGCATTTTTGCCGAAGCCATCCAGCGCCATCGAGACGACACCCGACGTGCCGATGATAAAGCCGATCGTGCCTTCCTTCACGATGCCCATTCCCGTCGTCTGTATCACCGCGTCGCCGCCGCCCGCGTAAGCCGGAAGCCCTTCCGGAAGGCCCGTCAGCGCCGCCGCCTGTCCGGTCACGGTCCCCGCCGTTTCGTCGGATTCAAGCGCTTCGGGGAACACGGCCCTGTCAAGCCCCAATATGCCGATCAGCTTATCGCTCCATACGCGCTTCTCGACATCAAAAAGCCCCGTGCCCGACGCGTCCGACACGTCGGTGCATATGCGCCCCGTCATCAGGAAGCGGATATAATCCTTCGGCATCATAAAATACCGCATTTTTGCGTAATTTTCCGGCTCGTTCTTTTTGAGCCAGACGATCTTGCCGCCCGTATAGCCCGTCAGCATCGTGTTGTTCGTATAAGACAGCAGCCCTTCAAGGCCGCCGGCCGCCGCGATAATCTCCTCACATTCCTTTTCGGTGCGCTGGTCGTTCCACAGTATGGCGGGACGGATCACGTGAAAGCTCTCGTCGAGCGCTACAAGGCCGTGCATCTGCCCCGAATACGACACCCCCGCGATATCCGACGCTTTCACGCCGCTTTGCTCCACCGCCGCTTTCATCGCGGCGCAGGTGCCCGCCCACCAGTCGGCGGGATTCTGTTCCGACCAGCCCGGCTTCGGGTTGCTCACAGGATAAGTGCGCGTCTGCGATGCCGCCACCTTCCCGTTTTCTCCGACAATAATGCATTTGACGCCAGATGTGCCCACATCAATACCGGCAACATACTTCATAAGCTTATCTCCTTTTGAAATAGTCTTCCTTGAACTCCTGCTTCCATTCTATTTGAACGCTTAATATTACTCAACACTTTTTTACTTAAATAAACCAAAATAGCGGCCGTCTGCCACAATCGCCAGCGCAGAGAAAGGCTTACGGGCCAGACCCTTTCCGCCAAACCTTTACGGGCATTCCGATATGATCGCTTTCTCATGTTGACAATTCATGAGAGGCGGGTATACTTTTCTTTAGCAATCAAGAAAGGCATCAGACATGAAAAAGACAGCATTGGCAGCGACCCTCATAATCGCCGTATTCCTTATGACGGCATGCGCCGTTCCCGCATCCGCCCCGGCATCCGCAGATATCAGCGTATCGGCGCAAACAGTCTCGGAAACCTCCCTTCCGCATGAATCATCGGAGACGAACGCGCCCGCCGAGACGACGCCGGCAGACGCTGACGAAACGGATATACCCGGCGCGACAATCGACTACATACTGAACGGACAAGACGGCTTGCCCGAAGCGGGCAAGCTTCTATGGTCGGAAGAATTCTTAAACCTTGTGGATATCGAAGCCGTTTATGCGGATTATTTGAAAAACGGCGGCAACGACGGTGATATCGAAGGCTTTGCGGTTTATCTCACAGACAACGCGCCAGTGCCAGACAACTGGAAGGATCTGTTTGAGGCCGATTTGCTCACACGGTACGAAGCGGTCCCGTGCCGCTACGAGCCGCTTGGAGACGACATCTATCAGGTATATGTGAAATCCGACGGCAGGGAAGTGCCGTATGTAGCCGTAAACGCGAGAACGGGGTATTATCACGGTTAGCGCGCAGCAAAGCCTTCGGCTCAGCCGAGGGCTTCAGCTTGTCGAAAAACCTTCGGTTTTCCGACAGTTTTCCGGTTTTGCTTGTTCCTCGCAAGCTCGAAACGGCACAAAACCGCAAGGTGTGGGCTGCGCGGGCAAAGCCCGTCTTGCCCACGAATAATATTTTTTGCTTTATTGACACTCTGAAGCCTTCGGCTCAGCCGAGGGCATTTCCGTCTCATATCTGAAACCGCCCAAAAACGCCTGCTTCAACGGCATAAGCCGAACGCGCCTGTTTGCCTTCTGCGTCCGTCCGTATCCTTTCTACTCCCGAAACTGGCTGTTGTATAGCGCCGCGTATTCGCCGCCGAGCGATAAGAGTTGTTCATGCGTGCCGCGCTCGCTCACGCCTTCTTCGCCGATCACGATGATCTCGTCCGCATTCTTGACGGTGGACAGCCGATGGGCAATCACAATCGTCGTGCGCCCCGCCGCCAGCTCCTCAAACGCCTTTTGTATGCGTTTCTCGGTAACGGTATCCAATGCGGAAGTCGCCTCGTCGAGTATCAGTATCGGCGGGTTCGTCAGGAATATGCGCGCGTTGGATATGCGCTGCTTCTGTCCGCCCGAAAGACGGATGCCGCGCTCGCCCACCTGCGTGTCGTAGCCGTTCTCCATCTCCATGATCATGTCGTGTATTTCCGCGCGTTTGGCCGCCTCGACGATTTCTTCGTCCGTCGCGTCGATACGCCCGTATCGGATATTGTCTTTGATGGTACCCGCAAACAAAAACACATCCTGCGATACGATACCGATGTTCTGGCGCAGCGAGAGAAGCGTAACGTCTTTGATGTCATGTCCGTCTATCGTAATACGCCCGCCGCTCGTTTCATAAAAGCGCGGTATCAGATGGCACAGCGTCGTTTTGCCGCCGCCGGACGGGCCCACCAGCGCGAGCGTCCGGCCCGCATCTATTTTCAGGTTCAGGTGCTCCAGCACCTTGGTTTTGTCGTTATACGAAAAGCTCACGTCGTCAAACACGATATCGCCCTTCACGTTTTTAAGCGTCACGGCATCCGGCTTGTCGGTGATTTCGGGCCGCTCGCTCAAAAGCTCGCGGAAGCGGTGGAAGCCCGCCATGCCGCTGGAGAATTGCTCCATAAACGTCGAAAGCTTGCGGATCGGCTGCAAAAAGGCAGATACATAAAGCGAAAAAGTGATGAGCCCCACATAGTCGAATTCGCCGCGCATGATAAGATAACCGCCGAACGCGATGACCGCCACGCTGAACAGGCTCGTGAAAAAATCCACGCCGCTCGTAAACACCGCCATCGCCGAATAAAACTCCCCTTTCGAGCGTTTGAAACGCTCGTTGTTCTCCATGAACTTCTCCACCTCGAACGCTTCGTTGGTAAACGCCTTGGCCACGCGCGCGCCGGATATGCTCGATTCGATTCCCGCATTGATGCCCGCCGTTCGCTCCTTGACGCGTTTGGATGCACCCATCATGCGCTTTCTTTGCAGCATTGTGAACAGTATGCCGACCGGCACAAGCACGATCAGCACAAGCGCAAGCTTGACGTTGATCGTCAGCATCACGCAAAAAGCGCCGATTATGGTGACAAGCGAAATAAACAAGTCCTCCGGGCCGTGGTGCGCAAGCTCGGTGATGTCGAACAGATCGGTGGTCACGCGCGACATCAGATGCCCCGTTCGGTTCTTATCGAAAAAACGGAACGAAAGCGTCTGCATGTGCGAAAACAGGTCCCGCCGCATATCCGCCTCCATACGCACGCCAAGCGTATGCCCCCAATACGTGACCACATACATGAACAAGGCTTTGAGCAGATAAGCCGCCACCAATATGCCCATGATGATGAAAAAAGTTTCATACAGCTTCGCGGGAAGCAGCGCCGTCATCGCATAACGCGAGAGAAGCGGAAACAACAGATCGACCGCGGCGATCAGCAGCGCGCAGACAAGGTCGATAACAAAAAGCCGCCAGTGCGGGCGGTAATACGACAAGAAATGTCTGATCGGGCTTTTGATTTTCATACTATGCCGTCCTTTGATGATATGCTTTCATTATATCCCCGTCTTGTCCCCCATGCAATCGCAAACCGCCCTTCGGCAGCTTTGCAGGCGAACAGCCCGCAAAGCCGGCAATGGCCGGCAGCAAAAGAGCGCCTTCAACAAGACGCTCACAGACTGTCAATAACGCATAGAACACCATTTTATGGGGAAAACAGGCTTGACCCGCGCCGCCCATACCTTGCGTTTTTGCGCCGTTTCGAGCTTGCGGGGAACAAGCGAACACGGCAAACCCGGAAAACCGAAGGTTTTTCGAAAAGCTGAGAGCGCCTTTAGCAAGGCGCTCCCGATAATGCCTATATCTCGTTTTGCATCACTTTTCAATTGTCTGCATGCCGAACAACGCCGAACCATGCGCGCCGCGGTACAGCGTCACGCCCGTATCCGTCACATATCCGACCGTTCCAAGCACCACAACGACGGTCGGCAGGGCCATCCAAAACACCTTCGCCCCTTCGCTTGCAAACAGCGCAATGCCCGTTGCGGCATAAAGCGACGAAAGGAACCCGGCGTTCCATATGGCGGGCGGCAGGAATATCACGATGTTTAAAACCAGTATCGCCACGTTGAGCAGCGCGATTGCCACCGACACCTTGACGGTATATCGGCCCGCCGCAAGCCTCAGCATATCCTTCAGCATGCCAAGGCCGATCATCAGATCAATCAGCGGCAGCAGCGAACGCAAAACATCGAGATTGAATACCGGGATCGACACCATGCCTTCCGCCGCCGTCACATAGCCGAGTATCCACGGTATCGCGTTGAAGATCACGAGGCCGATCACGCCGAATATCAGGCCAACGATCGGTTCGGCGGGTTTGATCGTCACGACGTCCTTTTTGTTCGCGGGCGGCACCGGCGGCAGATCTTTCGGCTCCCATTTCAAGCCTTCCGGCGTTTTCGTCGAAAACCGTTCCGCCAGCGCAAACGCAATGGTGACAAAACCGAACGCCTGGACCAATCCGGCGATGATACCGCCGAATGTCTGCGCCGCCATGCTGAACGCGTTCTGTGGCGGCGTGGTCACGCTGGCCACAATCAGCGAGACGACAAGCCCGAACGCCGTGGCGCAAAGCACGATCTTTAGAACAAGCCAGTAAATATCATAATAATCCGGCCCGATTAAAAAGCGCTTTGTCCCGCGGTATTTTGCGGCTAGCTCCTGCGGGCGCCCTAGCTCCTTGAGCACGGCACACACATCCGCCTCCGACGGCTCGTTCCCGCCCGTACGCGCCGACAGCATGTCGTCTATAAGGGTGCGCAGCTCCTTTTCGATGTCAGCACGCTGTTCCTGCGGCAGCCGTCTTGTGACGTCGTACACATATCTTTCGATATATTCTTCCGCTTTGCTCATTCTATTCCCTCCTCATAAATGAGCCGGCCAATGCTGTGCGCAATTTTTTCCCATTCGCCGCAAAGCAAGCCGTATGCTTTCTCGCCCGTTTCGTTCAGCGCGTAATATTTTCGCGGTTTCGGGCCGGACGTTTCCCATTCGCTTTTGAGCAGCCCTTGTGCTTCCAGCCGCCGCAGCAGCGGATACAGCGTACCCGGCTCAATGCCGATACCCGCATCCGCAAGCTCCTCCACAAGCGCATAGCCGTATTTGGGCGTTTTTAAACGGCTCAACACGCAAAGCGTTACGATACCGCGCCGCAGCTCCTGCTCCATGTTTATGATGACCGATTGAAAATCTTCCATGACTTTTACCTCTGGTCTCATTATAGTGTATGTCGCACACTATTGTCAATATTATTTTATGTATCTTTTCATAATAATATAATATTACATCTTCCCTGAGCAATCCTCACGGGCCCCGGAAGGTTTGTTTTTCAAAAACAAAACCACCAGTTGAACTGGTGGTACATACTGTCAATAAAGTGAAAAATATCATTTGTGGGCAAGACGGGCTTGGCCCGAGCCGCCCACACCTTGTTTTGCGCCGTTTCGAGCTTGCGGGGAACAAGCAAAACCGGAAAACTGTCGGAAAACCGAACGTTTTTCGATTAGTTGAAGCCCGCAAAGATCCGTCCGTGCAGGCCCTCAAATCCGATTCAGACTTGTCCTTTTAAATACGCGTCGAGCCTGTTCAGGCATTCGGGAAAATTCCGGCGTCCGTAACCCATACGAAAATAGTCTTTGTCCGTTTCGTAGACATATCCGGGCAGGAGCAAAACCCCCGCTTTTTTTATCGCATCCTCACAAAACGCCGCGGCATCCATGCCGTTTCGCAGCCTGTGGAAAGCCACCGGACCGGAAGCGGGAACATTGTTCACAAAAAGCGTATCGTGCCTTTCAAAAAAGCCCTGCGCATACGCCACGTTTGATTGAATGATCGACACGTTCCTTTCGAGCAGCTTTTCGCCATGTCTCAGCGCAAGAGCCGCAAGATACTCGCTTGGCGCGCTGCAGCAGATGGTCGTGTAATACTTCATTTTCTTCATCATGTCATACGCTTTCCGGCAGCGCGTCGCAATCCAGCCGATACGCAGTCCCGGCAATCCGTATGCTTTGGACATCACGCCAAGCGACACAGCGTTTTCATACAGGTCGCTCATCCATGAATGCGGCTGGCCGTCCCATTCAAGTCCCTTATATACCTGATCGCAGAACACGAAAATGCCCCTTTGCCGCGCGATATCCGCCGCATATTCAAGCTGCGCGTCAGAAAAGCAATAACCCGTCGGGTTGTGCGGCGTATTGATCACGATCAGCTTCGTATTGGGCCGCAGCAGTCCGGCGAGTTCATCCATGTCGAGCATCCAGCCGTTTGGCCCCTGCCGCAGCGGCCACGGCGTCACTTGACATCCGGCCGATGCGGCCACCTCATAAAGCGACTGATATGCGGGCGAAAGATATATCATATGGTCTCCCGGCTGTAAAAACGACTGCATGAAACCGTATATCGCCTCTTCCGCACCTGCATGCACAAGAATCTGCTCCGGTCCGCATTTCTGGTACAGCAAAGCGATGCGCTCACGCAAACGAGGGCATCCCTTCACTTCGGTATAGCCGAGCCAAAGCTTTTTCAGCCCTTCTTCCGCCTCCGGCTCCAGCGCCAGCAGTTCATCCACCGGCATGGATTCACAGTCAGACTGCGACAATAGATGCGAAACCGAAAATTCGTATTTCTCGTAATAATCCTCGAGCAGAAATCGTTTCATAGACGCCCCTTTACTACAAAAACAGCCACCGATATTTCAGATGGCTCAGACTGTCATAAAGCGAATAAACATAATTTCGGGGCAAGACGGGCTTGGCCCCCGCAGCCCACTCCTTGCGGCTTTGCGCCGTTTTGAGTTCGGGAAACAAGCGAAGCCGGAAAGCTGTCGGAAAACCGAGCCGCGGTTTTATTCCGCGCCGCCGATCGCAAAAACCAGTTCGCAGCTTACGGCCAGCTTTCCGTTCACATACGCCTTGCCGCTGCCGAAACCGACGCTCTCCTTTACTTCCCCGATCGTCGCTTCAAGCGTCAGCGTATCGCCCGGAACCACCATTTCCCTGAACCGTGCGTTTTTGATGCGCCCAAGGAACGCGAGCTTTCCTTTCATTTCGTCCGTTGAAAGCAACGCGATGCCGCCCATCTGCGCGATCGCTTCAACGATGAGCACGCCGGGCATCACCTTTTTATCCGCAAAATGGCCCATAAAAAACCACTCGTTGCCGCTTACAGCCTTCACGCCCGCCGCTCTCACGCCGGGCTCCAGCTCGTCCACCCTGTCAACCATCAGGAACGGTTCCCTGTGCGGCAATATCTGTTTGATCTGTTCGATATTCAGCATGTTGTCTCCTTGGTTCTCAATACTTGCCCAGCACCACGCAGCTGTTGTGTCCGCCGAAGCCGAATGAATTGGAAATCCCGTATCGGGTGTCCATTTTGCGCGCCTTGCCTTTTACATAGTCGAGGTTGCAGCCCTCGCCTTCCGTTTCAAGGCCGATCGTCGGGGGGGCGATTCCCTGAGCCACCGCCATGGCGGTGATCACCGCTTCGAACGCGCCCGCCGCGCCCAGCATATGCCCCGTCATCGACTTCGTGGAGCTCACAAGAAGGTTCCTCGCATGCTCTCCGAAACACAGTTCGATAGCGGCGCTCTCGCTTACGTCGTTAAGCGGCGTGCTTGTGCCGTGTGCGTTCACATAACCGATCTCGTTTTTTTCGAGGCCCGCGTCGAGTATCGCAAGCTCCATCGCGCGCGCCGCGTATCTGCCTTCCGGCTGCGGCGCGGTGATATGGTAAGCGTCGCACGTCTGCGCGTAACCCGCCACCTCGCCGAGTATTTTCGCACCGCGCTTTTTCGCGTGCGCTTCGCTTTCGATCATCATAAAAGCCGCGCCCTCGCCCATCACGAAGCCCGAACGGTCTTTGTCAAACGGGATGCTCGCACGCCTTGGATCGGTGCTTTCCGTCACGGCCTGCATCTGATGGAAGCCCTGCACGGCCAGATCGACCATCACCGATTCCGCGCCGCCCACAAGCACCGCGTCCATACGCCCTTCGCGCACCGCATACATCGCCTGCCCGATCGCGTCGGTGCCCGTGGAGCACGCCGTCACGACCGCGAGGCACATGCCGTGCAGTCCGAAGCGCATGCTGATGACGCCCGCCGTCGTGTTGATGATCGCCTTGGGAATAAACAGCGACGATACCGAACGCGGCCCGTTTGCTCTTAATTCTTCAGTCTGCTCGCAGATGGTATCAAGGCCGCCCATGCCGCTGCCCAGCACCACGCCCACGCGCTCGTCGTCGAACGCAAAATCCCCCATGCCGCTTTGCTCCC
>JAJUJH010000009.1 GCA_029265435.1 Clostridiales bacterium | reverse complement strand
GGAAGGCGCCTTTGCCGGTGTTGCTGCGGCCTTCGGCGTTTTTTGAGCCTTGCCCGTTTTTCCCTTGTCGGAGCGTTCCTCGGTGCCGTCCGGTCTTTCGACCCTTTTCATTTCATCCATAATTCATTCCTTACGTTGTTGATACTTTGAATGAGACCAGATCGTCTATGAACTTTGCCTGCTGCTTTTTGCTTTCCGTCATGTATTCCCGATACTGGCTGTCGCGCAGATTGTCGAGCAGCTTGATCTCCCTGCGCACCTGCACAAGCTTTTGCATCCACTCGTCCTTTTCTTCTTCAAGCTGCGCAATATGCTGGCGGAGCGCCGCCATTGCCGCCTTTGTACTGTCGAAATATGCGCCGTAGTCATGCGCGCGATGCACCGCCATGCCCTGCGACACTTCGCTGTTGAATTCGCATCCGTTTTTATGGAAACGGCTGTCCAGTGCCGCCAGCTGATCCCGGCTTGCGGCAATGCGCGCGTCGAGCATACCGATCTGAAGCTTATGCTGTTTTTCAAGGCCCAGCTGCATGTCGTACCATGACTGAAGGCTAAACACAAATTTCTTCATAATCACTCGCTTCGCATACCGTATATTTGATCCACAATGTCCATCGTCTGCTCGAACGAGAACCGTTCGTCCACCTGCTGGCGCAAAAGGGCGGTTATCGCGTCGTTGAGCCTGATGGCTTCGTCGATTTTGACGCTGGAGCCGGCCTTATACGCGCCGATCGATATCAGGTCCTGCGCGTCCCGGTAAGTTGACATCACGCCCTTCAGATAAGAGACTTTGCCGAGCGCGTCTTTTTCCATCACGTCGGGCATCAGACGGCTCACGCTTTGCAGCACGTCGATGGCCGGATAATGGTTGCTGTTTGCGAGCTTGCGCGAAAGCACGATGTGCCCGTCCAGTATGCCCCTGACGGTATCGGATATGGGCTCGTCCAGATCGTCGCCCTCCACCAGCACGGTATAAAGACCCGTGATGGAGCCTTTGCTGCACATGCCCGCGCGTTCGAGAAGCTTTGGCAATATGGCGTAAACGGAGGGCGTAAATCCGCGCGATACGGGCGGCTCTCCGATGGCCATTCCGATCTCGCGCTGCGCCATGGCAAAACGCGTCAGCGAATCCATCATCAGCATCACGTCAAGGCCCTGGTCGCGGAAGTATTCCGCGATCGCCGTACCCACCATCGCGGATTTGAGGCGAACCAGCGCGGGCTGGTCCGACGTCGCGATCACGAGTATCGACCTTTTCAAGCCCTCTTCCTTCAAGTCTTTTTCAATAAAGTCGCGCACCTCGCGGCCTCTTTCGCCGATCAGCACAATCACGTTGATGTCCGCCGATGTGTTTCGCGCGATCATGCCGAGCAGCGTGCTCTTTCCCACGCCGCTGCCGGCGAATATACCGATCCTCTGCCCCTTCCCGAGCGTCAGCATCGCATCGATCGCCTTCACGCCGAGCGGCAGTTTCTCTGTGATGCGCCTGCGCTCAAGCGGGCTGGGCGGATTGTTCATGATGGGATACCAGCCTTCCGGCTTTACCGGCCCCAGGCCGTCCATCGGATTTCCAAGGCCGTCCAGCACGCGCCCAAGGTACGCGCTGCCCACCGGCACCTGAAGCGACCGGCCGTCGGATACCACATAGCTGCTTGGCCCCACGCCCGAAAGCTCGCCGAAAGGCATCAGCAGCACCTTTTTTTCCTTGAATCCCACCACCTCAGACAATACGAATGTCGATTTGTCATCGGTATAAATGCGGCAAATATCGCCAAGCTTGGCGGAAAGCCCCGCCGCCTCGACCGTCAGCCCGTATATCTGGCTGACTCTGCCGCCGTATTCAAAAAAATCCCTCTCTTTGAGCGCGTTTATGTACCGCTGCGTTTTCGCAAACATATCAATCTTCCTGCTCGCCCAAATACCGGCGGATCTTTTTCAGCTGCATCGGTATCCCCGCGTCAACCGTCTCGCTGCCGGCTTCGATAATACAGCTTCCTTCCGGAAGGCTTCCGTCGGCCGTCACGTCCACGGACACGCCCTGGGCCTCATCAAACAGCCATTGTGTGCCGTCCTGAAAATACCTTTCATAATCGGCCTTGCTCACATACAGAGAAAAATCGTCCGCATGCCTGACGCTGAGTATCGCTTTTTTCACAATGTCTTTGAAAACTTGATCGTCTCTTTTTAATACGATGCTGACGACTTTTTCGGCCACGTCCATTGAAAGCGCCAGCACGTCGGATTCAAGCATATTGTAAAGATCCTTCCGGTAGGCTTCCACCCCTGAGAGCACTTTGCTCACATGCTCGCGGCTCTGTGCAAGCTCATCGGCGGCCTGCCGGCGGCCTTCCTCCAAACCCTGCTCAAAGCCTTCCTCACGCGCCGCCTCCCTAATCCGCTCCGCCTCCAGCCGCGCGTTGGAAATGATCTGCTTTGCCTTTTCGCCCGCATCCTCAATATATGCGCGTGCCATTTCGCGCACAGCCGGAGGAATCTGCTCCTCGCTTTCCGCGCTCAACGACTTTTCAAGCAGTTTATCATCGCGCCGCACCGTCTCTTTCGGGGTAATGACGATGCATGACCTGTTCAGATTCATATTGTCGATCAGCGTTTTATCGATCTTATACAATCAGCTCATCCTCCGAGTTCCGCGCGATGATGATCTCACCCGCGTCGTCAAGCCGCCTGATCACGTTCACGATCTTCTGCTGGGCCTCCTCCACGTCTCTTACCCTGACCGGGCCCATATATTCCATGTCCTCTTTGATCATCTCCTGCAGACGTTTGCTGATGTTGTCGAATATCACCTTGGCCACTTCGTTCGTTGCGCCCTTCAGCGCAATGGCAAGATCGCGGTTGTCGATCTCCTTGAGAACGCGCTGTATGGATTGGTTGCCGAGCTTCACGATGTCTTCGAATATGAACATGCGCTTCCTGATCTCCTCCACAAGCTCCGCATCCGTTTCCTCGAGTGCTTCCAGAATATGACGTTCCGTGCCGCGGTCCACACTGTTCAATATGCTCACAAGGCTGTCGATGCCGCCCGTTACGGTGTGGTCTCCCACGCTCAGCGTGGAGAGCTTCTTTTCCAAAACACGCTCCGTTTCCTTGATGTATTCCGGTGAAGTGATGCCCATGTTCGCAATGCGCGCAATCACGCTGGTCTGTTTCTCAAGAGGCAGCGCGGAAAGAATCTGCGCCGCATTCTTAGGATCGACATATGAAAGTATCAGAGCGATCGTCTGCGGGTGCTCACCCTGAATGAAATTGAGCACCTGTGTGGTATCGGCTTTGCGTATAAAGTCGAACGGCTTGACGCGCAGCGAGGCGGACAGCCTGCCGATAAGATCGTCGGTGCGGTCCTGTCCGAACGCCTTGTTCAGAATGTCCCGTGCGTAATCGATGCCGCCTTCCGAAATATACTTTCGTGCAATACACATCTGCATGAACTCGTCGACGACCGCTTCTTTGACCTCGGGCTCAACGCGCCTCATGCTCGTGATGCTGAGCGTGAGCTGCTCGACTTCTTCTTCAGTTAAGTATTTGAATACTTTGGCGGCATAGTCCTTGCCCATCGTAATCATGAGAACGGCCGCCTTTTCTTTTGTGGTCAGTTTTTCACGCGCCATATCCGCCCTCCTAATCCTCGTTCAGCCAGTTGCGCAGCAGGTTTGCCACGGATTCGGGATTTTTGCCGATATAGTCTTCAAGTATGGCAAGCTTGTTGTCCGTTTTTTCAAAATCCTCAAGCTTAATGTCGTCAAACGACTGTATTACCTGTTCCGGTTCGCCCGGTATGATCTCCTCGTCCGCAATATACTCAAACCCTCCCTCGGCAAGCGCCGGCTCGGGCTTCTTTTTAAACATTTTGAATATCATGAAAAGGAATATCATCACCACGAGCACCGTGGCAAGTATGATGAGCATGCGCGTTGTTTCCGCGCTTTGTATGCGGTTCAGCGCGTCCTGCTGATCCGCCAGAGCGTCCTGAACCGCCGTTTCGTCAACCTTCGCGAACGGCAGCATGCTGACGGTGATATGCTCTTTGTCCACCCCAAGCGCCGTCGCGACAAGCTCCGTAACCTCGTCGGTGTAGTCATCCGCCGAATCTTCATTGATCAGCACGGCGACGGACAGCTTTTCGATTTTGCCTTTGGCTTCCACAATGGTTTTGTTCGTCTTGTTCAGCTCGTAGTTCACGTCATGCGACGCCTGGTAATAGACCGAATTGTCCGCGTCGTCCTGAAGCGAATTGAGATATTCCGACGCGGTGCCGTTTGCGTCGATTCCCGCCACGCTGCCGCTGCCGTTGTTTTTGATCGCCTCGACAAGATCCGACATGCTGACCGCAAGCCCCTCCGTTCCGCCGGCGGGAGGCGCGAATTCCACCGTTTCGGTTGTCTTGTCGTCAAAATTCAGCGTAACGTTGACCGTCGCGCGAATGTTGTCCGCGCCGAAAACAGGCGTCAGCAGATTGATGACCTGCGACTGCAGATTCTGCGCGACGGCATCCTGAAGCCCAAGCTGTGTGTCCACATTGGCCGACGTGCTGTCGCTGCCCGTGCTGTAATTGCGCATCTGAGAGTCCACAATCCGCACATCTTCGGGCTCCATTCCCGATACGGCGCCTGTCACAATATCGCACACCGTCTGCACTTCGCTCTCGGTAAGGCTTTGACCGTCTTTCAATACCAGCGTCACCGACGCCGACGGCTTTTTCTCGTCGTCCGACAGCGCGAAAGCGCTCTCATCCGGAATGTCCAGATTCACAAGCGCGTCGTCAACCTTGTTCAGCGTTTTCAGATTCCGCCTGATGTTCTCCTGCTGCTGGAGCACCCAGTATTTTTTCTTCTCCATATCCGTCACGCCAAGGCCGGATGCGCTCTGGAATATATCGTTGCTGTAGCCGCCGCTCGGATACCCTTTCGCCGCAAGCTCCATCTTCACGCCCGAAGCCGCGCTCTCTTCAACGAGTATCGTGCCGGTGCCCTGCGTCTTGTAGCTTACGCCCATGTCGTCGAGCGCCGTCATCACTTCGCCCGCATCCGCGGCGCTTCCCGCAAAAACCACAACGTAATTTTTCTGATTGAGAAATATCGAAACGACGATGATGATCGCAAGAATGATGGCAATCAGCACAAAAAGGCGAACCTTTTGCCCTTTGGTCAGTTTTTTGTAGGATTCCGCAATTTTTGAAGGTAATTTTGTTATCGCATTCGCCATAGTTCTTCCTAAACCATAAATAAATGATAATATATATATTAGTGTCGATCTTAGTGTCGATCTATTTATAAACTTTTTCGTCCCGATGAATCATTTTTTTGTTAAGTCGCCGCCAAATGTGACGATATATATGATGTAATGGCCAAACATGGATGATCGTGGCGCCATCGTCCGGTGTGGTTGTTACAAGAGCATGGATGCTCTAAAAACATTTTCATGGAGGAAAAAGAAATGAGAATCAACAACAACATTATGGCGATGAATACCCATCGCCAGTACGCGATCAACAACAACAACGTCGCGAAGTCGACGGAAAGACTGTCCTCGGGCTACAAGATCAACCGCGCCGGTGACGACGCCGCCGGTCTTGCGATCTCCGAGAAGATGAGAGCCCAGATCCGCGGCCTCAACATGGCTTCCAAAAACAGCCAGGACGCGATCTCGCTCGTGCAGACCGCCGAAGGCGCGCTCACAGAAACGCATTCCATTCTTCAGCGTATGAACGAGCTGGCAGTTCAGTCGGCTTCCGACACGAACGAAGGCATCGACCGCAACGCTTTGCAGGATGAGTTTGACGCTCTGCGCAGCGAAATCAACGACATCGCCAACAAGACGACGTTCAACAACAAGAAGCTTCTTGACGGTTCGTTCGGAACAATCGCCACAGTCGATACGACGAACAGTGAGATCCAGGCATTCGACAACGGCATCAAATCGATCAAATTCGAAGGCTTTGCGTCCAGCGCTACGGCCTACAGCATCGCTTACGATTCCGGCGCCGGCACTTATACGCTGTCGGGCGGCGATCTTGCGGGTAATGAAGTATTCACAGGCGCAAACCCGACCGGTGCGGCTGCAAAGAGCCTGACGATCAGCTTCGGAGCCAACGGTCAATACGGATCCGTCACCTTCGAGTTCGATGCAACACACGCGGCTTTCACCGACGGCGATACGCTTGATTTCACCGTCAGCCAGGCTGCCGCGAAAGTCCAGACGGGCGCGAACGAGGCTGAGACGCTGGATATCTCCATAGGCTCGATGCAGTCGGACGATCTTGGTCTTGACACGCTTGATATCAGCACTCGCGACGGCGCGTCAACCGCCATCACTTCCATTCAGACTGCGATCAACACCGTGTCGACTCAGCGTGCCAAACTCGGCGCTATCCAGAACAGGCTTGATCACAAGATCAACAACCTTGACACGTCGGCCGAAAACCTGCAGGCTGCCGAGAGCCGCATCCGCGACATCGACATGGCTCAGGAGATGACCAAGTTCACAACGGAGAACATACTGGTCCAGGCCGCCACGGCGATGCTGGCTCAGGCGAATTCCGCTCCGCAGAACGTGCTTTCGCTGCTCAAGTAATCCGTTTCGAAAGGCCTTCGGGCTTTTCAGAAAAAGGCGCCAAAACGATCAGCCGCCGGCTTTATGCCGGCGGTTGTTTTTATGTCGAACGGAAATCTCATTCTTCAGACTGCAAAACGCGGCGTTTCAGCCATGAACCGCCTTTCGGCTTGCGCCGTTCCATCAAAAAAGAGCCCGCTGCCGGGCCCTTTTGCCGCCTTTCTCTATTTGCCGAATGTGATCGCGGGCGTCTTGGAAGCCGCGCGGTTTAAATCAATGGTTTCTTCAAACAATTCTTTGCGGTAAATGCGCATTTCCTTTGGCGCTTTGATGCCGATGCGAACGCGATCCCCCTCAATAGCCAGCACTTCGATCTCGATATTCTGGTCAAGCACAATCCCTTCACCCGTTTTTCTCGACAGCACCAGCATCGTCCTGACCCCCTTTGGCTAAGCTCTTCATGATGGCTTCGTAAATCGGCATACGGATGGGCATCGTCTTTGCGTCCACGATGATCTGCTTGCCGATTCCGCGAACCGCATTGATGACAAGAGGAGCCGCCAGATTTACCGTCATCTTCTCGATCGTTTCGGGAATCACCACAACGTTCATAATCAGCAGATCGTTCTGGCTCTCCACATGAAGCTCCTCGAGCTCGTTGTCACGAATATCGATGTAATAATCGTCGAGGATCTCAAACGTCAGTATGACGGGCAGTGCAATATACTTGTTCTCCGTCGACTGAAGCCAGTAAATCGGCTTTGTCTGAGAAACCTCAAGAATAATAAAATAATGCAGGTCTTCAAAGCCCGGAATCCCCTGCGGAAACTCAATCAGCTTGCTGTCCTTCGTATCAAAGGTCCCGAAACGATCCGTATCGATAAGCACCGACCATACCCTCCTCTATAATCCGGTTATTTGAGAAAATCCACCAGCGACAGCTGAACGATCTGAGAGCCGATCTGCAGCGACGCCTCATATACCGTTTCCGCCATCTTATAGTTCATGATGGCTTCCGCCTCGTCCACATCCTCCAGTTTCGACTTGCGCTCGGTGTATGTGAGCACATCGTCTTCAAACCGGCTCTGTATCAGCTCAAGACGGTTTGTTTTGCCGCCGATCTCCGAGTCGACCGCCAAAACGCTGCTTTGGGCATTCTGGATTTTTGTGATGAAGACGCCGAGCTCATCGGTCGACGCGTCGCTTTCAAGCGCTTGGTAAAAATCGTCAAGAATGGTGTAAATATTGTTCTCGCCCGTGCCGAAAAGTTTTGCGCCGTTGATTGAAATATCCAGCGTGATGTTGAAGCCCACCGAATAGCTGACGCTGTCTTCCGCCATGGCGATCAGCGCCGGATCCGAATCGTTTGTCAAATCAATGCCATTATACAAAATATTCCCCGACGCGTCCACCTCAAAAGGCGCGTTTGTCACATTATAGCCGCCGAAAATATACTTGTCGCCCGATTTTGAATTTCCGATCGATACCACATGGTCCCGAAGCTGCTTGATCAGCTCCGCCGCGGCGGCCTTGCTCTGCGCATTCATTGTGCCAGACGATTGGGCGACGGCGGTATCGTATGCGGATTTCAGCACCTCGTTAAGCTCCAGCACAGACGATTCCGTTTCGTCGAGCCACGATAGCGCCTTGTCCACGTTCTTGCTGTACTGCTCCGTCTTGTAAAGCTTGGCGCGCATCTGCATCACAGAAATGGCGCCTATCGGATCATCGGATATCTTGTTGATCCTTTTGCCCGTGGCCATCTGCTGCTGCATATCGCCGACGGAGTCCAGATTCCTGTTGAGATTTTTCAGGTAATTGCTGAGCAGCATGCTGTTCGTTACCCTCATTGCAATCTCTCCTTCCTGTTCGTTACAGCCCCACCTGGCCTGTACGGTTAATCAAAACATCCAGCGCCTCGTCAAGCGCCGTCAGCACACGCGATGCCGCGCTGTACGCATGCTGGTATGTCATCATCTGTACCATTTCTTCATCCAGCGAAACGCCGGAGATCGAGTTTTTCCTTTCCGTCAGGTTGTCCACAATCGCCTGCTGGCTCGCCTGAAGCGTCTGCGCCGTAGAGCTGTCAACCCCAAGCTCCACCACGATGCTGTTTAAAAACTCCTCGAAATTGCCGACATCCGTGATATTTTTGCTTGATGAAAGCTCGGCCAGCTTGAGCGCAATCTCGTTGTTGCCCGAATTTGTGCTCGTGACCGCGACGCTTGAGCCGGCTATATTCCTGACGCTGGTCAGCACCTCGCTTGAGAGCGATATGTTTCCGGCGGTGATGTCGGTATATCCTCCTGCAGGCACTTCGAAAAAATCGATGCCCGTTTGGGATGTTCCCGTTCCGATCGGTTTTGTATAGCCGGTCTCATGTATGGCGTTGAACGCCTCGGCCATGCTCCGCGCCAGTTTGTTCAGGTTGCTGATGATATACGGCACGCCGACATTGCTGGCTGTGTTTCCGTCCCTCAAATTCTTCAAAGCCATCAGCTTGCCGTCGCTATAGCTGAAATCCGTGGTCGTCCCTTCATAGTAAATATCGTACATGCCCGTTGTGGCGTTTGCGGATGTTTCAAGCAGCGTCGTGTTCGTATGGTTGATCAGTTCGACGCCTTCGCATGTGACGACCAAATGGTTATCCGCGTCCGTATAATAGCTGATGTTGATAAGCCCCGACAAATCGTCAAGCAGCAGGTTGCGCTTGTCGCGCAGGTCGTTTGCCTGTTCGCCGGACAGCTCGTAAGCGGATATCTGGTCGTTATAGCTTGCGATGGATTTGAGAAGATCGTTGATTTCGGTGACCGTCACTTTCATGTTTTCGTTATACGTTGTCTGAAGATCGGTCAGCTGATTGTAATAATGGTGAAACGCCTCAATCATCTTCTGCGCATTCTGCTGTACGCTCGTGCGGACCTCGTCATTGACCGTATCGCTCGAAAACTCGCTGAGGCTGTCAAAAAAATCGGCCATGCATGCCGACAAGCCGTTGTCGGACAGCTCGTTCATCATGTTCTCAATGTATTCAAGCTCCTCGGCCTTTGTGGTGTAATTGCTGAGCGTCGCGTTCTCGCTGCGGTACTGCCTGTCCAGATAATCGCTGCGTATCTGATCGATTTTCGTCACCTCAACGCCGCCGCCGATCGTCCCCTTATTGATTTTTGATATGCGGGTCAGCGTATTGCTCGGGTCGATGCTGTTTTGTATGATGCGCTGACGCGTATAACCCACCGTATTGGCGTTTGAAATATTGTGTCCCGTCAGGCTGATTCCCTGCTGGGCAACCGTCAATCCCGTTTTCGCAATTTCCAAACCGTAAAATAAACTCGACATATGCTCCCTTTCATACCGACCGGTCAATCAGATACGTGATTTCTTCTTTATTGTTTATCTCGCCCTCATGAGAATACAGGCTCAAAGGCCCGGCCTGCCCCGACAGCAGATTCACGCAGAAGCTCGCATACTGAAGCTGTGTCTCAATGAGCCCTTTATTGGCTTTGCAGCTTTTTTTCAGCTCCGCCACCAAGCCGCTTAATTCCCCGCGGATACGGATAAATTCCTCTTTCAGATCCCCGTTCAATATCTCAATGATATCCGTCAAACGCATCGTATCTTTGGCTCTGTGGCTCAAAACCGCCGCTTTTCCGATCAGTTCCTCGCGCTGGGCTTCAAGATGTTTGATCTCTTTGAGCACGGACAGTTCTTTAGCCACAATCAGCTCCAAGCCCTTCACGTCGTTTTTAAACAGCACATCCCTTTTCTCGGCGGCCAGAACCAGCATTTTTTTGTATTCGGCCGCTTCAAGCTCGAGCACCGACTTGAGCGCGTTCAAAACCCTGATCATAAAGCGCAGCCTCCCATTTTACCGGCCGAGAATCTTTTCAGCCACTTTGTACCCGGAAATCGAATACGTTCCGTTTCTTATCTGCTCCGTCACTTCGTTGATGCGCGCCGCATGTTCAGACGTTTGAGTATCCATCAGCTCCTGCGCCGCTTTAAGCGCCACGGAAAATGTCTTTGCGCCTTCCGTCAGTTCCGTTTTATCCGATGCGGGCGATTGCTGCTGCACGGTCATTTTAGGCCGTACCACATACTGCCTCATCAATTCGCTTGGATTAATCGAATCAATTTTCATATATCGTCACCTCAAAATGAATTACCTGTTCTTGAAATCCACGTGCATTTTGCCAAGCCCTGTTGTCTGGCCCCTTTTATCAGCCGCATTGCCGAGCGTCGCGCTGAGCTCTCTTTCCAGGCTTTTTTTGCACGCCTCGCAATACCGCCCCGTCGTGATCGAACGGCCGCAATTTTCGCAAAGAAGCATGCCGCTGCCCTCGTTCACGGAAAGCCGCCCTTCCCTCAGAAAATAGAAAATATCCTTCTCGGGCACGCCCGTCTCCTTCGAAACCTCCACAGCGTTGGCCTGCGGATGCTCGTAGATATATTCTTTGACCAATTCAAAATTCCTCTCAAGCTCGTCCATGCAAGCCGGACAGTATGGCGCGTTCCCGAAAGACTGATACAGTTTGGAACACTTTTTGCATTGTACGATCGTCGCTCCCATGAAAGAACTCCTTATTATCTCAGATTATATACCTTTTCGGTCATGTCGTTCCAGGATGTCAGCGCGCGCGAAGCGAGAGAAAACGCCCTCTGCGCACGAATCAGCCTTGTGGTCTCCACCGTCAGATCCACGTTGGATTCCTCCAGCACGCCTTGCAGTACGGAAGCCGTCGAACCCACAGCCGCACCCGACGAAGCCGATTCGCCGTAACATCCCGCGCCCTTTTGAAGCAAACCGTCCTTGTTCGGAAAATCCACGATGCTGAGCCTTCCGAGCACCTGTCCGCCGGCTGTCAGCACGCCCTCCGGACTTGCCTCCACAGACGACACATCGGCGGGCAGCTTGATGCGGTTCATATTGACGTCCATCACATACTGTCCCGATGACGTCGTCAGATAAGCGCCGTCGTTTTCGCTCGAGACCGTGAAGTTTCCTGCCCGCGTATACAAGTAACCGCCGCTGCCGTCGGATACCGTGAAAAAGCCGTCTCCGTCCAGATAAAAGTCAAGCACGTATCCCGTCATCTTCTGATCGCCTTTATCAAAATTCCTCGGCGTGGAAGCAATCAGCGTTCCGCTGCCCTTTTGCAGGTTGAGCGTACTCTTTGTATTGGACGGATCGATCATCGCCGTATAGAGAGCGTCTTTGAAATCGGCGCGCTGCGCCTTATACGCGGTCGTTTGGCTGTTGGCGAGATTGCTCCCGATAATGTTCACACGCTGCTGCTGCGCCTGCAAGCCGAGCTTGGCTGTATAGATCGTTTGCATATGCTATATCCTTCCCACTTCACTGACCGATTTTTCAAGCGACTGGTCTATCATGGACAACACTCGCTGATTGAAGCTGAAAGACCGTGTCAGCTCCATCATCCGCACCATCTCCTCCGCCGTATCCACATTGGAGGTTTCAAGGTACCCCTGCTTCACTTCGATATCATCGGGCGTCCTGACCGCCTGGTTTGTATAATTATAATATAGATTGTTGCCGTCCTTGCGAAGGCCTGTCAAATCGTCAAATGCGGCAAGCCTCAGCGTATTGACGACTTGTCCGTTGACGCTTACGTCTCCCGAACGGTTGACCGAAAAATCGTCCGCCCCCACATGGATGCGGCCTCTTGTTCCCGACACATAATAGCCGTCGGCGCTCACAAGATATCCGTCGGCATTTACGAAGAAATTGCCGTCGCGCGTATACCTTGGGCCGTCGGGCGTTTCAAGCACGAAAAAGCCCGAACCTTCCAACGCCAAATCGGAAAGCCGCGCCGTTTCATCAAAACCGCTCTGGCTGAAATCCGTCACGATTTCATCAATATGAATACCGTTATTCTGCAACCCGATCTGCTTGGTTGCGCTGATCACATAAGGATCGTTGAGCCGCTCCATCAGCACATCCGAAAACGAACGTGAAACAAGCATGTCTTTCTTGTAACCCGTTGTGTCCACATTCGTGATGTTGTTGGCCAGGGCGTCCATCCGTTGAGCCTGCGTGGCCATCGCCGTGGCGGCAATATAGAAACTGCGTATCATACGGCCTCCTCATAGTAAAGAGAAACGCTCCGGCCGTCTAACCGGAAAGCCCTCTTACTACATATCGGCACAAATGACCGCATACTTTAGGCTTTATTTAGCCTGCGAAGCTCCCGCAATCTTTTCCATCAGCGACACTTCCCTGACCGAAATGCCGAGCCTTCGCGCAATCTCGTTTTGATCCAGCCCTGTTTCCCGAAGCTCCAGCACCTTGCTTCCCGTTTTTGACAGTCTGTTCCCAGGCCGCTTTGCCTCTTCGGTATTTTTAACCGGCAGCGCCGGTACGATGTGCAGGCCTTCTGTGATTTCTTCGCGCGTCGCCCGTTCCGGCATTCCGGGTTCCGGCGCCGAAAGCGGATGCTCCTGCGTTCTCAGCTCCGCCGCTATGCGTTTGACTTCCTCAAGCATTCGCTTCATTTCATCCATCGTCTTTGCGGCGTCCGTCTGCGATTCCTCCACATACTCCTCAAAACCCGCCAGCAGATCTTCCACATTCTGATACAGCGTAAAAAGCTTTTGCTCCTTGTCGTACTCGGCTTTGCCGCCTGCGGACGTTTTTCTGATTTTTCTTAAGACCCTTCCCCATAACCATATTGTCGCGCACAACAGCATGAACACATATGTCGCGAACAGATAAATTGATAGATCCATGCTAGTTCTCCATTATCTTTTTTTGGTATGCGGGCGCTTCATACATTCCCGCAAACTGCATCTTCGTTCTTATTTTCATCACCGCTTTTGAATGAATCTGTGAAACCCGCGATTCCGATACACCCAGTACACCCGCTATTTCTTTTAAAGTCATCTCCTCGTAATAGTAAAGCGTGATCACGAGCTTTTCCTTCTCGGGCAGGTTGTCAATGATATTGCCGAGCAGCTCGACCATTTCCTTGTTCTCGATCTCTTCTTCGAGCGAACCGTCCTGCAGATGCAGGCTCTGCTCCCACATATCGTTTTGAATCATTTCCTCAAAATGAATGATATTGAACATCTGCGATTTGCCAAGCGTATTTTGAAGATCGTCCTCTTCCATATCGAGATGCCGGGCCACTTCCATATCCGACGGCTCGCGTCCGAACCGGTTTTCGAGCTCGTAATACGCGTTGCTGATGGCTTTAATTTTTCTCCGCAGGCTCGTCGGCGCCCAATCCTGTTTGCGTATGCTGTCAATGATCTCGCCCTTTATGCGCATTGCTGCATAATATTCGAATTTGACGTCACGCTTCAAGTCGTATTTTTCGATGGCGTCCATCAGCCCCAATATCCCGCAGCTCAGCATGTCGTCGTAATTGCTGTACGCCTTATACGTCGGCATCAAACGAAGCACTATGCTCTTCACCTGCGGAAGATAGTGCAATACAAGCTGGTTCTTCAGTTCGACGGTTTTTTCTTTCGCATACCGTTCCCAAGTCTGAAGCACATCGGAGCCTACGTTCATATGATCACTTCCTGGATCCTTTTTTCCTCGCGATAATCTGCTGGCGCATGATAAATCGCGCCAAAAATGCACGGTCGTGATGCGAACAATTCAAAAACAGCAGCACCATGTTATGCGGATCGTTATCGTTAAACGGTGTTTCGCATCTTAAAACCTCCGTCGTGAACATACGGGTCTGCATGTCCGGCAGCTTCACCTCCGCGCTGATCGGCGTCCCGGGCGGAAAGCTGTGAAAGCAGCTGAGCAGCATCCCGTCTTCGGAAATGTCGATCGTTTTTGCGCGATACGTTTTGCTCCGTTCCTCGTCGTTGCCGCTTAGCGGCTTGAGTGTGACGTTGAGCACAATCGGCAGACGGTAGCTGCGGCGGCGCTGGAATTTCGTCACTTCGGTGACGGCTTTCCATTCACACAATTGTATATCGTTTTTCACGTACCAGTCGGCGACGCTCGCCTCAAACGAGAAAACGCCGTTCGGACGGTAAAAGCATACCTTCGCCAAATCGCCCCTTGTCAATGAAATAGGTACCCCCTTTACCGTGGGATGAAACACGAGAAATCGCCGATCATCGAGAATATCCTGAAGCTTCGTCTTTACGGTGATCTCTCCTATCTGCATCTCCATGATTTCTCCGATTGTTACAATCTCATCAAAATACACAGCAACTACTCCTTCACCATATCGCTTCTGGATATGAAACGCTCCAGAAACCCCGCTAGCCCGGGCTTTTTGCGCTCCTGCGCGGAAATATTGAGCATTGAGCCCACAATTTGATTGATGTCCGCCGAAGCCGCGCACAGCGGATGGCTGACAAGTATCGGCACCTGCTTTTTCACGGCGCTCAGCATATTGGCGTCCCGCGATATTACGCCGAGCTTTTTCATCTTGATATCCGTGTTTTTCTCTACAATGCGGATAAGGCCGTCCATCACGGATACGGCTTCGCGTTTATCCTCCACTTTGTTCAGCACGAGGCTGACGTTGGGACGGACGCCCTGCTCGTTGACGATTTTCAAAAGCGCGTAAGCGTCCACGACGGACGTGGGCTCCGGCGTGGTCACAAGCACCGTATCGTCGCTCGCACGAATCAGCCGCAGCGTATTATCGTTAATGCCCGCGCCCGTATCGAAAATGATCGTATCGCAAACGCTTTCAAGCGACAAAACTTTTTCCACAATGCCCATCAATTGGGCAGAACCCAGCTTCGTCAGTTCATATACGCCTGAGCCTCCCGATATGAACTGCACGCCCTCAAGCCCCGTTTCAATGACTTCATTGATTTCCTTGCGGCCTTTCACCACGTCCATAAGATCAAACGGGGTTCTCACGCCAAGCATCACGTCGATATTCGAGAATCCAAAATCCGTATCGATAATCAGGCTCCGCCTTCCGCGCCTGTTGAAAGCAATGCCGAAATTAAGCGCAAGGCTGGATTTGCCGACACCGCCTTTGCCGCTTGTGACAGTGAATATCTTCATCTGTTTTTTCTGCATGCCCATCAGCATACGAAGTCTTTCCGCTTGATCCTTCATTGCGCGACCTCTCGCATTCCCACGATTTTCTCCGCGAGCATTCCTGTGTCCACTTGGCTGATATCGTCGGGAACATTCTGCCCCACCGTGATATAGGACAGCGGTTTTTTTGCGTATTCCGCAATATTCAATATGTTCCCCCACGCGCCCGCTTCGTCGAGCTTTGTCACGATCAGCTTATAGTTGGGAATAAACGCATAATGACGGATGATCTCGCGGCAAACCTTGCTGCCTGTCACAATGCTGAGAACAAGAAACACCTCGTCGACATGCGCCGCTTCTATATATTCCTCCAGCTCCTTGCGGTAAGACGGATCCGCGACGCTGCGCCCCGCCGTATCGATCAGAATCACATCCCTGTCCGCCATCTCCTCAACCGCATCGTGCAGATCCCTCGCGTCGTATGCGGTCCTCATCGGAATATCCATGATTTCGGCGTAAATGCGCATATGCTCCATCGCGCCCACCCTGTAAGTATCCATATTGACAAGTCCGATGCTCAAATTCTGATCCAGCGCAAGCCGTCCCGCAAGCTTGACCAGCGTGGTCGTTTTGCCCGCGCCCGTGGGCCCCGCAAAAAGCAGCACCGTCTGCGCGTACTTTTTGACTTTGATCGGCGCCGGCTCGCCGAGCCTGTCCATCACGATCTGGCGGGCCACCGCGCCGACGTCCATGCCTTGTTTCTGTGATACGGTATGCGCCTGTGCCGCGATTTCCTTCGCGATATTCTCGCAGACGTCCCTTTCCACCATTTCGCCGTAAAGCCCCTGCGCTTCGGGCGCAAGGGACTGCCAGTCGTCTCTGGCGCCCACCCTCATCCTGTTGGAAATGTCGGTCACAAGACCTTTTAAAGATTCAATTTGTGCGGCAAGCGGCGCAATCTTGATATCCGCCGCGGCCGCCGCGATATTTTCGGCGTCCGGCTGAACTTCGGCTTTGGCGGGAGGCTGCACGCTTTTGGGCGGATTCGGCTCAAAGCTCCGTTTCGGCTCGTATGCCGCCACCACCTCAAGGCTTTTCCTGAACATGCCGAAAAGTCCTTTCCCTCGCACCGTCTTGCTGTCCAGAATCACCGCGTCGGGCCCGAATTCTTTTTTGATTTTCTTCATCGCGTCCTGCATATCCCGCGCGGTAAATCTTTTCACAAACACCTATATACTCACCGTCCAGTCCGAAAAAATTTCTACGTTTGGCTCTATCTCGTTATACGAAAGCACCACAAGCTCGGGATAAACCTGAGCCGACAGGTTTTTGATGTGCCGGCGGATCTGCGGCGACGTGATCAAAATCGGTGCGATTCCAATGCTTATGAAATGATCGACCCCTTTTTTTATGCTTGTCAGAAGCTGTTGAATCTGCGAAGGCTCCATCGCCGCGCTCACCCCTCTGTCCGTCTGCCGCAGGCTGTCCGATATCACCTTTTCGGCGCTCGGATTCAGCGTCATCACGCGGGCTTTGCCGTCGGGTATAAAGCTTCTTGTGATTGCCCTCTTGAGTTTCTGACGCACATATTCGGTCAGCACATCCGTATCCCTTGTTATCGTACCATAATCGCCCAATATTTCCAATATGGAAGCGATGTCACGAATCGACACATTTTCGCGCAGAAGATTGGCAAGCACCTTCTGCACCTCACCGACTGAAAACAGCTTCGGAACCACTTCGTCCACAAGCGCGGGCTGTGTTTTCTTTAAATTGTCAAGTATCGTCTGAACCTGCTGGCGTCCGAGCAGCTCGTCCGCATGCCGTTTGATAATCTCCATCAGATGCGTGGATATCACCGAGGGAACGTCGATCGTCGTATATCCTTTAAGCTCCGCTTTTTCACGGTCTTTCTCCGCGATCCAAAGTGCCGGAAGCCCAAAGGCCGGCTCCACGGTTTCAATGCCGTCGATTGGCTCATCCACGTCTTCCGGCTTCAGCGCAAGGTACCGCCCCAGCATCACTTCGCCGCGCGCCACCTCCAGCCCCTTTATTTTGATCACATATTCTTTTGTTCCTAGCTGTATATTGTCACGCAGTCGCACGATCGGCACGATAATGCCGAGATCGAGAGCGCACTGCCGCCGGATCATCACCACGCGGTCCAAAAGGTCTCCCCCTTGGGACGCGTCCACAAGCGATATCAGGCCATAGCCGAATTCCATTTCGATGAGGTCCACATGCAGCAGAGACGTCACGTTCTCCGGCTTGCGCTTTTCGGACGCGGTAATCTCCGCTTCGGACTGGATCTCCGCCTCCTGCTTCTTCTTTTCGCTGCGCGTTCTCATATACCCGATAATCGGCAGCGCAACCGCCGCAATCAGCAGCGGGATAACCGGCAGTCCCGGTATAAAGCTGATCAGCAAAAGCAAGCCGCCCAGGATATAAAACACATACGGCTGGTTGAAAAGCTGCTTTGAAAGATCCTGCCCGAAGCTCGTCTTTGTGGACGCGCGGGTGACGATGATGCCCGTCGCCGTCGAGACAAGCAGTGCGGGTATTTGGCTGCAAAGGCCGTCCCCCACAGTCGCCAGCGTGTAAACCTGCACCACCTGTCCGAAATCCATCGTCTTTCCGCCCACGCCCAGCACGCCGACAAGAATGCCGCCCACCACGTTGACGATCGTGATGATGATGCCTACTATGGCGTCGCCCTTGACGAACTTCGACGCGCCGTCCATCGCGCCGTAAAAATCCGCTTCACGCTGGATATCGCTGCGCCGCTCGCGCGCCTGGTCTTCATTGATCAGGCCGGAGCTTAAATCCGCATCAATCGCCATCTGCTTTCCGGGCATCGCATCCAGCGTAAAGCGCGCGGCCACTTCCGACACGCGCTCGGCGCCCTTTGTGATAACCACGAACTGTACAATGACGATGATCAGAAACACGACGAAGCCGACCACAAGATTGCCGCCCACAACAAACGAGCCGAACGCCTTGATCACGCTGCCCGCGTTGCCGCCGTTGCCGAGGATCAGCCGTGTGGACGAAATATTGAGCGACAGCCGGAACAGCGTCACAATCAGCAGCAGCGTGGGATAGGTGGAAAAATCGAGAGTCCGCTTTGTATACAGCGTAATCAGCAGTATCATGAGCGACATCGTGATATTGGCAATCAGCAGTATGTCCATGATACCCGGCGATAACGGTATGATAATAAGCAGTATAATGGCCAGTATCAGCACGGCCACAAGAATGTCCGTAACCTTCAAGCGCGCCCTCCTTTCTTCCGCATCTTGTATACATATGCGAGCACTTCCGCAACAGCCTTATACATATCCTCGGGGATCTCGTCCCCCACCTCGCAAAAAAAGTAAAGCGCCTGCGCCAGCGGCTTGTTTTCCACGATCTCCACGTTGTGTTCCTTTGCCTTTTCCTTGATTTTTTGCGCGAGATAATCCTTGCCTTTGGCAACCACTTTCGGCGCTGTGTTTTTTCCTTCCTTATACTCGAGCGCCACCGCGTAATGCGTCGGGTTCGTGATCACCACATCCGCATCCTTTACCGCCTGCACCATGCGCATCCGGCTCATCTGGCGCTGCTTTTGCGCAATCCTTCCCTTAATCTGCGGATTGCCCTCGGTCAGCTTGTATTCATCTTTGACCTCCTGCTTTGTCATCATGAGGTCTTTGTTGTACTTCCACCGCTGATACATATAATCAAACGGTGCAAACAGCGCAAACGCAATCGCCAGATTAAACGCCACCGACAGTATCATATCCACGCAGGCCGCCGTGGCCGTCGGCACATCCTGTCCCATAAGCCCCTTAAAATCTTCCATATGCGCCCGATACTCGTTATACGCCACCACACAGAGTATCGTGATTTTGATGATCGATTTTAAAAGATCAAGCAGCGTCCTTTTGGAGAATATGCGTTTGAATCCCGAAAGCGGATTGATCCGGTCAAATTTGGGCGCCAGCGCTTTCGTGGAGAATACAAAGCCCGTCTGCACCACGCTGCTCACCACGCCCACCGCAAAAGCCGCAATCAAAACCGGCGCGATAATGCCGATAAACATCAGGATGGCGTTGCCGAACATCGCCGAAACCGCCGCCGCGTTCATCTCTGCGGGCGCATCCATCTTAAAAAAATACGTCATCAGCTTTTTGATGTTTTCAACGATCGATTGCCCGAAAACGGACAGCACACCGAAAAGCACGAGCATCGACAAGGCCGTATTGACCTCGACGCTTTTGAATACCTGCCCCTTTTCCCTCGCTTCCCGTTTTCGCTTTGGTGTGGCTTTTTCTGTCTTTTCTCCGGAGGGCTGCTGGCTCATGGCGCAAGCCCCGCCATCATATGATTGATCGAATCGAACATACGCTCAAACAGCACATCCGAAAACGATACGAAAACCGGCATGATGATGAGCAGCATCATGAACCCCAGCAGTATTTTCAGCGGTATGCCCACCACGAATATATTCATCTGCGGTATGGCGCGCACGATGAACCCCAGCGCCACTTCGCCAAGAAGCCCCGACGCCAGAAGCGGCAGGGCCACGCTCACGGCAAGCATAAACGTCAGCGTGAAAACCTCAAGCGCCGTCATTCCGATGATAGGGTTCAGCGCCACCTGCCCCGGCGGAATACTGCCGAAGGTCCCCACCAGCAGTCTGATCAGATGCAGATGGCCGTTCACTCCGAAAAAAGCCACAAGCAAAACCACGTTGAGCAGATTGCCGCTGACGGGAACGCTGATATTGCTGTTCACATCGAACACGTTCACCATGCCGAAGCCCATCTGCATATCGATCATCTGCCCCGCCGTCTGCACCACCGAGAAAAACAACGTCGTCACATACCCGAGCACCAGCCCGAACAGAAGCTCTTTGACGCACATCAGCCCGTATTCGATCACGCCGCTGTAGACAATGGTGTGCGTTTCCGGCTTTGCCGCAAATACGGCATATGTCACCACAAGGCTGAATGCGATTTTGACCAGATTGGGCAGCGCCTTTCTGCCGAATATGGGCGAAGCCATCAGCAGTGAGCTCACCCTTATAAACATCAGCATAAAATAATCGATGTTGGCCGTCACCGCGCCGATTATCTGTTCCATCGTTTCCTTCTACTTCAGCATCGTATTCACATAGCCAAACATACGATGTGCAAAATCAGTCAGATTCGTCAGCATCATGCCGCCGAAAATGAGCAGAACAACCAATATCGCCACGATTTTGGGCACAAAGGCAAGCGTCTGCTCGTTGATCTGCGTCGTCGCCTGAAAAATCGAAATGATAGCGCCCACCACCATCGCCACAATCAAAATCGGCGCGGCCACGGTGATGATCGTCATGACGCCATCCTGTATAACGGTTATGACCTCCGCCTGATCCACCTCATGCCCTCCTTGTTTTCATACTCACAGTGCCTCGCATCGTTATCCGAAGCTTCCTATCAGCGTCTGCACGGTCAGCGACCAGCCGTCCACAAGCACAAACAGCAGCACCTTAAACGGCAGCGATATCACGATAGGCGGCAGCATCATCATGCCCATCGCCATCAGCACGCTCGCCACGATCATATCCAGCACGATAAAAGGAATATACAGCAAAAAGCCGATCTCGAATCCGCGCTTGATTTCGCTCGTGATAAAAGCGGGAATCAACGCGGTATTCGACACATCCCTGACGTCCTGCACATCTTTATCCGCATCGGATACCGACATGAAGTACTTCAAATCGTCCTTAAACGTCTGCTTGAGCATAAACTCCCGCACAGGCTCCATCGCGCGTTCAAACGCTTCGTCCTGCGATATCTCATTCGCGACATACGGCTTGTAAGCGTTCTCATTGATATCGTTGATCACCGGAGACATCACAAAAAACGTAAGGAAAAGCGCAAGACCGATCAGCACCTGATTGGGCGGCATCTGCTGCAGCCCGAGACCGTTTCTGACGAGCGACAGCACAATGATGATTCTCGGGAAGCACGTCAGCATGATGAGTATCGACGGCAGCAGCGACAATATGGTGAGCAGCAGAACGATATCTATCGTGCTGCTGCGGCTTCCGAGCAGGCCGCCGAGCGCGTCGCTGTCGGTTTGCACATCCGTCCCCGCCTGCGTATCTGTCTGGGCGCCTGTGGTTTTTTCCGCGTTTCCCGTTATGGCCGAGCAGCCCGCCAGCACCGTCGCAAACGCGGCGCATAATACGACAACTGCGATGAGCTTTATATAAAACCGATAACGCCGCCGTTTTTTGAGCGGCGGCTGTCCTGTCAGATTATTCATCCTTTGCCTCGTTGTCACGGCTTTTCGCGTTCTTTCTGCTTTCCATCGCGCGCGTCATTCGCTCCAAATAATCGTCTTTTTCGGCATTCTCCGCTTCGCTTTGGCCGCGCATATTCATCTTGGCTTCTCGCCTTGCCTTTGCAAGCTCATCGGGAGCGTTTCTGACGCTGGAAAAAATCCGTGCAAATTTGGACAGCGTGTTGGACGGAGCGCTTTGTTCGTCTTGCGTTTCAGTTGCTTCGCCGACCTCCACCTCGCCGAGCGACTGTATGCTTTGGTTTGTGACGCCGATGAGCAGGCTCTTGCCGCCCACCTTTACCACCATCAGCATCTTGTCCCTCGCGATAGCCATGCGGTCAAGCACGATGATATGCCGGCTTTTGATGATGCGCCTCGCTCTGCCGGACAGATATTTCGTGGTGTAATAAGCCGCCAGCAGCACGGCCACCATCACGAAAATATAAAAAAGTGTAGACCAGATATTGTCCCCCATGAGACACCCCTTTCAGCCTACACTTTAATAACCCTTATTGATATACGTGAAACAGTTTTATGAGTACGGCAAATTACACCTGCATATTCATAATCTGGTTGTATGCGGTGATCACTTTGTTCCGTATCTGTATCGCGAGGTCGAGCGCCAGCTCGGCTTTCTGCGCCTCGATGAGCGGCGTGTGCAAATCGTCCGCCTCGCCCGTCAGTATCGAGGCGTTTGCTTCCTGCGCGCTTTCTTCCGTATCGGCCGCATTGCTCAAGGCCTCGCTGAGTATGTCCGTAAAACTGCCCGAACCGGATGATCTGCCGGCGCTTTCGACAGAATTAAGGCCCGTTGTCCCGCCGGTTATTCCGCTGATCTGCATTTTTAAGCCCCCTCTTTATTCAATTATCCGTTGATCTCCAAAGCCTTTATGGCCATGCTTTTCGTCGCGTTGAGCGCCGTCACATTCGCTGAGAAAGACCGCGTCGCGGCCATCATATCAATGATCTCTTCGGTTTCGTCCACGTTTGGATAAGCGACATAGCCGTCCTCGTTCGCGTCCGGATGCGTCGGGTCGTACTCGTATTCAAAGTCCGACGCATCTTCCACAATGCCGGTTACCATCACGCCGCCGCCCGTCGCCGAATGAAGCGCGTCCGAAAAAGCGGACGGCTTTTCCCCAAGCTCCACCACCCGTCTGCGATACGGCCCGCCGTCCGCCGTCCGCGTGGTATCCGCATTGGCAATATTCTGGCTGATGACGTTCATGCGCATGCGCTGGGCCGTTAAGGCCGAAGCGCTGATATCAATAGACGATAAAAATCCCATATTTTACTCCACATTATTAATCGCTGCGTCAAGCTTTCTGAACTCGCTGGAAACCTGCTCGATCAGCGTATTGTACAAAATCGAATTTTTGGCCAGTTCGGCGTTCTCGTAATCGATATCCACATTGTTGCCGTCCAGCCCCTCCGACGTGTCCGTATTCTTTTGAACGACGGCCTTGACATCTCGCGACGGAAAATCGATATGCCCTTCCTCCGTCTTTTTCGCGGTAAAACCGTCCTGCGCCAGAGCGGTCTTAAACGCGTTTTCAAACGATACGGACGAGCTTTTAAAATTAGGCGTTTCCGCGTTTGCGATATTGTTGGCAATCACCTGATTTTTGAGCCATGAGGCATCAAGCCCTTTCTGAAGCAGGTTCACATTGTCGAACAGCTTATCGATCATCCTTTAAACCTCCTGTGCCGCCGAAAACCGTTTGTAGTACGCAAGCACCTTGTCCACATATCCGCGCACGCCCTCCGAAATCTTCGCATATTGGCTCTGATCGTCCGCATCCGTGATGCCAAGGCTTCCGATGCGCCCCGGCCCTGTGTTGTAAGCCGCCAGAGCAAGGCGTATATCCCCGAAACGCTCAAGCTGCTGCGCCAGATACGTGCTGCCGCCCATTACGTTCTGATACGCGTCGAACGAATCCGTCACGCCGAGCGACCTTGCCGTGCCGGGCATCAGCTGCATCAGACCCTGTGCGCCGCAGCCGGACACCGCGTCGGTGCGGAACGACGACTCTACCTGTATCACCGCTTTGATCAGCGCCTCCGGAAGTCCTGTCGCCCGCGAAGCGCAGCTCACCGCCGAGTCGATTTGTCCTGTGGATGCGGACACCCTCAGGTTTTCGCCGCTTTCCGTATCCGTTGCACTGCCGGCCTGCGCATCCGCATCAAGCGACATACGCTGCTCCAATTGGCCGAGCACCTCTGCAAACGCTCCCGTTGCGCCGCCGCACATTGCGGCCTTGCTTTTAAGAACGCTTTGAAACTTCGACAGCTTTTCCAAATAAATGTTCTCAACAATGTCCATACGGTTATAATATCGGCCGATCGCGCGTTTTCTTTAGCTGTTATTTCACATTACGGCCGCGCGGCTGTGCCAATCGTAAATTCCGCGGGCGATATCCCCCAGTGCCATTTCTTTCTCAACAGCCCCGATCCGATAAGCCACGGCGGGCATGCCGTACACCACGCATGTCTTTTGATCCTGGCCGATGGTTGACGCACCGCTTTGGCGCATGGCGAGCAGCCCCTTCGCACCGTCGCTGCCCATGCCCGTCATGATAATGCCCAAGCGTTTAATACCCTTTAATTTGGCGACTGAATCAAATAAATAATCGACAGACGGACAATGCCCGCTCACTTTTTCGCCCTCGCGGCATTCCACCGCAAGCCCGTTCCCGCGCTTAACGACGCCCATATGCAGCCCCCCCGGTGCGATCAGCACGGTTCCCGGCTTAATTTCATCCTTATCCTTCGCTTCCCTGATTTCCATCTGACAGATGTTGTTGAGGCGTTCCGCATAAAGCTTTGTAAACACAGGCGGCATATGCTGAACGATCACTATGCCGGGAAGATCGCTGCCAAGCTCGCGAAGAATGCTCAGCGTGGCTTCCGTTCCGCCTGTGGAAGCGCCGATTGCGATAAGGCCGTCGGCCGACTGCGCCGCCTTTTTTGCCAGCGCCACCGTTCTTTCGTGGCTGTGCTTGAACTGGCCCACCTTCGCGATCGACGCGATTTTAATTTTCACCGTCATTTCCGAAATAAACTGCTGCTTGTCGCGCTCCGTTTTCAGCTCCGGCTTTGTGATAAAATCAACGGCGCCCGCGTCAAGCGCGTCGAACACGCTGCTTGAGACCGCGCTGATAACCACGACCGGCAGCGGATACTGCGGCATGAGCTTTTTCAAAAAATCAATGCCGCTCATCTTGGGCATATTGATATCGAGCGTCATCACATCGGGCTTGAGCTCGAGTATTTTGTCTCTGGCTTCATACGGATCTCCGGCCTTGCCGACGATTTCTATGCCGGGGTCGCCCGACAATGCGGACGCGATATACTCCCTCATAAACAGGGAGTCGTCCACAATCAACACTCTGACTGCTTTTGTCGCCATATCTTTACCCTACCTTTTTATATACGGACGGCATCACGCTTTTGAAATTAAACTCCGCCCTGTCCACCGTCTCGGACTGTCCGACAAACAGATATCCGTCGGGGGCGAGCGCATCGTAGAACTTCTGTATCAGCGCCTTTTTTGTGGGCTCGTTGAAATAGATCATCACATTGCGGCAGAATATCACGTGAAACGGCTTCCTGAACGGAAACACCTGCTCGATCAGGTTGAAACGCCTGAAGATCACTTCTTTCTTCAGTTCGTCGGAAACCTTCCACCTGCCGTCGTCCGTCTTTCTAAAATAAGCCATCTTCCAGCTTGCGGGCACGGCTTTGAGACAGTCGTCGTCATATACGCCTTTCATCGCCGCATCCAGCGCCTTGAGCGAAATATCCGTCGCGAGCACCTTTGAATCCCATTTGCTTTTCTCGCCTCCGAAATAGTCGCCGATCAGCATGGCCAGCGTATACGGCTCCTGTCCCGTTGAGCATCCGGCGCTCCAGATACGCAGGTCACGGTCTTTAACGGACCTGCTAAGCTCAAATAAAACATGATCCTTAAAAAACTGAAAATGATCCCATTCGCGCATAAAATACGAATAATTGGTGGTCAGCCGGTTTAATATCTGGTTAAGCTGTTCACCCGTCGGATCGTTGAGCGCCTGATCAAGAAATGTTGAATAATCGCTGTATCCGGCAGCCAGCAAGTAATTGTTGAGCCGGCTTTCAATCAGCGTGCGTTTTTTTATCAGGTTGATGCCGTAATGCTTCTGCATGTAATCAACCAAAATATGAAACTCTTTGTCGTTTATGGTTATCATTATTTACCCATTGACGCAAAAGAGGGGCTGACCCCCTTTCGCATTTCATATCAGATTTTCCGTCATATACAAAAACCCGGCAAAATATGCCGGTTCTGCGGATTATTCGATCTCGCCGATCTCTTGCGTTTCCCGTTCATCAAAAAGCTTTTTGCAATCGAGAAGCAGCGTAACCTGTTCGCCGATCTTACCGATGCCGCGAATATAGCGGTTGCGAATGCCCGACTTATAGCTCGGCGGCGGCGCAATATCCTCATCCTCAATGCTCAGGACCTCAGCCACCTTGTCCACAATCAGGCCAACCACCATTTCCTGCGTATCCACAACCACAATGCACGTCCTGTCGTCGTATTCGATAGGCTCTTTGTTGAATTTCAGGCGCATGTCGATAACCGGTATGATTTTGCCGCGCAGGTTGATAATGCCTTTGATATATTCGGCCACTTCGGGTATTTTGGTTATCTGCTGCAATCCGATAATTTCCGTGACGTATTCGATTTCAATGCCGTAGATCTCTTCGCCAAGATTAAATGTCAAAAATCTGCCGTGCTGAGTATCTTCTTCCTGCTCAAACAATTCATTTTCCATGTTCATCTTGCAATCCTCCCCTAATAATATACTGTCAAGTGTCCCTATAGAAACAGATCCACCAACATTCCCCTTATATCATCGACCATCTGCAGCAATTTCAAGTTGTCGCTCTGGTCAGACAATATCTCTCTCGCAAGCTCGTCAAGCTTCATATTGACGTTCCGAATCACCAAAAACACCTTGTGCCTTCCCCTTGCGTCAAATACGCTGGACTTCACACAGGCGTACGCATTGCTGGCCGCTTCCCCAAGCAGTTCGGCGATCAGCATCCTGTATTCCTGAAAGGCCTTGATATCGGCCTTTTCTTTGATCTTCTCGCCCTTCTTGTAAATCTTCTCCTGCAGATCGGCCAAATAAAGCTGATACTGCGACTCGCTCAGCGTGGTCATCTGACGCTGAAAGCTCATGCCCGAATTCATGACCGTCTGCCTGTCTGCCACTGCATAGCGCTCCACATTATCGGCAACGACGCGATTGACATCGGATACTTTCATAAGACCGTCCCCTGATTGGCCGATTTACTTTTTTTCGTCGAAATAATAAGCCTCGCTTTGCTGATATGCGTTTGTATACCTGCCGATGCCGTGTCTCTTTTCGTTGATATTCTTGAGCTGTTTCTTATAGCTCTCCAGCATTTCCGCCGCCGCCGCCGTGTTTTGATCGTCCATGCGAATGATATCGGCCGTCAGATCGCGGATCGCCTGTTTCTTTCTGATTACGCGTTCATCGTCCGAAATCGGCAGACGCAACTCAATCTGTGAGCAGGCATCGATCTTTCCGATAATGTCCTCGCGCTTTTCAAGGCTGCGCAAAAACGCGTCCACATCATCGTTCTCCAACATTATACCACATTTTTCGGTGATATCACGCATTTTCGTCAGCCATTCGATTTTTTCCTGCAAGATTTCAAGAAGTTTTTCAGTGTTTTCCGCGCTCATTCGGCTTCCTGTCCGGCCGCAAAAAGACCGCCCTTATATTCCTTGTGAACCTGCTCCCAGGCATCCCGAAGATCCGATAAGATTTTCACCAGCGGTCCAATCGCGCCGGCGTTCTTCGTCGCGTTAATGCCGAGAATTTCCCGATGGATAAACTCGTACAGTTTCAGCAGATCCTGCGCAATGCCATAGCTCAAATCAAGCCCCATCATGAGTTCCATCACGATATCCTGCGCGTTTTGAAGATGCGCATTGGCCGATTCCATGTTTTTGTTGCCGATTTCGATTTCGGCCAGATGCAAATGCTTGATGGCGCCGTTATAGAGCATAACGACAAGCTCCAACGGATTGGCCATCATGACATTGCTCTTTTTGTATTGCTGATATGAATTCATCGTCGCACTCATTTTAATCCGTTCCTTTCCCCGCCTTTTTCGCTTCAAGATTTCGACGAAGAGAACAACGATGTCAGCCAGCTTTGCTGACTGTTCAGCTTGGCCAGCGCCGATTCCATCGCGGCGAATTTCTTATAAAGCGCCTCCGATTTGTCGCTCATCTTTTCTTCCAGTTCTTCAACCGCCTCTTTGGAATCGGAAATGCTCTTGTCCAGCGTCGCGAGCGAGATATCCGTGGCCTTCTTTGTATAGTTCAGCATCGCGTTTGAAATGCGCGTCACCAAACCCGATTCCTTGAACTTTGTGGCTTCGTCCGTAGAATTGGAGGACTTTGTGAACAGGCTGGCCACCGCGTCGGGATTGTTCTCAAGCGCCGTTTTCAGCTTATCCTTATCGAGCGTTATCTTGGCCCCATCCGTATATGCACCCGTCGTCAATCCGATATCCGAAAGGCTCATTCCGGTCCCTTCCACCTTGGTATAAAGCGCGTTCCTGACCGTAGTCAGCAGCCATTGGATATTTGAATCGTTGCGAATGATGCCGCTTTTCGCCTTTTCCTCCCATTTTTCAATCTCTTTCTCGGTCATCTCCTCTTTTTGAGCATCCGTCAGCGGCGTATAATCACGGTAAACCGTTTCACCGATCATATCCTGCAGCTTTCCGATCAGCTCGTTATAGGAATCCACAAATTTAGAGATTTTATCAACGACGCTGTCCACATCATTGGTGACTGTGAACGAAATCCCCGCGTCACTTTCACTTTGGGGAATGTACGTGTCGTTAAGCGTATAGGTGATTCCGTCGATTGTAAACGTGTTGCTCGATTTAACCACATCGTAGCCGTCAATTTTCAGTATCGCGTCCTTGCCGCTCATGTTCTGCTCCGCAATGCCGAACGCGCTGTTTTCCGCCGCGAACGCATTGCCCGTTTTGTTGACGATATTGATGCTGCTTGAGCTGCCGATCGTCTTCGAAGTGATCGTAAAACCGTCCTTCAAGCTGCTGTAGCTCATTTTGACGTTCGCGCTCGAGGCGTTGATCTGGTTGAGCATTTCGTTGAGCGTCGTGTCCTTCGTAAACGTGAAATCCACATCGTTGATGGAAAAGCTGATTTCGTCGCCTTCGCCGAACAAATCGTTTCTGAACGCCAGCTCGCCGAGCTTAGTGCTTGTATCGATTTCAGATGAAAACACATCCGTGCTCGAGAGCTTTGCTGCTTCCGCAAGCTGCGTAATGCTGTTGATGGTCACCTTGCCTTCGACGGCGGACGACCCCGCCGCAACCGTCACCGCATTGGTGCTGGTCAGCATCGTCACCTTATATGCTTTGTACGCCGAGGCGGAAAGCATATTGGACGACGCGTTCAGCACGCTCATGTTGTTTGAGCGGAAGGTTTTGATCAGCGAATTCACCGAACGCAGCGCGTCCGCCTTCCATTGCAGCTTCGTGGTCGTTTGGTTTTGCTTGTCTATCCGCGATTGATATGTGGAAAGCATGCTTTTGACGATAGAATCCGTATCCAATCCGGAAGACATGCCGGACAGCCGGTTTGTTGTCACAGAAGATACAGCCATTTTAAATACCTCCTCTTATTCACCGTTGGCAGGCGCCCATCGCTTATGCCCGCCGTATCGTTTTGATTCGTTTGATGCTTGAATCAATTCCCGTTTTATATTTGCATATATATCAGCGTTTTTTATCAAGTCCAAACCGCGAACCGTATTTTGAATCCATGTGGCTGACAAATACGAGTATCTCGGCAACCACTTTGTAAAGCTCCTCGGGTATCTCGTCGCCCACGCTCATCTTCTGCAGCACAGAGGACAGTTTCCTGTCCTGCACCACCTGAACATTGTTTTCACGCGCGGTTTCCACCATGCGTTTGGCGACATACCCTCTGCCCAGCGCGACGATATACGGCGCATTATCGTCCTCCGCGTTATATTTCAGCGCCGCGGCTTCGGAAGCCTTTTCTTTTTCGTTCTCTTCTGTCATATCCGCACATCCAGGTTTCCCGCGCTGCCGCCCGCCTCTTTTTCAAACCGTTCCTCGGCGTTCAGCACCGAAGTTCGGGCGGCAAGCTGTTTGACGCCGATCCCCGTCAGCGTATATCCCGACTGCCGGACCGCCGTTTTGAGACCGTCCGCCTCCGTCATTACCTCTTCCGCCAGCCGCATGTCTTCCAGATTGAACTCTACGGACAGGTTCCTGCCGCTCGTTTTTACGAGCGTTTCCACTCGGCCCATGTACTGCGTATCAAGCCCGAGCAATATCAAAATGTTGTCGGGATCCACCGCTTTTTTACCGCTGCGGTACCGGTATACATAGAGCTCCGCGGTGGTCTGCCGCTGTGCGGACGTCTGAAGCGGTATCTGATAGCAGTCGAAACGCTTCACTTCGCTTATCAGCGACATCTGCTTTTCAATATGGTCAAGCTTCTGCCCGACAGCTTCCTTTATTGTATTATCGGCTTTATCCGTCAAAAGCTTTAGTTCTTTTAGCTGTTCCGGCAATTTCTCGACGGCTTTTTTGATATTCGCCGCCAAACTGTCGGCGTCTTCCAACCGGACAAACATTTCAAGCGCCTTCCGCGCCATTTCTCCCCTTTGCGTCTTTGCTTCTTCATTGGTCCCGGGCTTCTGCGCCGGCTCATCCGCGTCAGATGCGAAAGCTCGCGGCACAGCGGCAGCCTCCGCGTTTTCCGGAAGCGGCTGTGCAGACGCCGGGTTATGCACCTTCTCTCCCTGCGAAAGCGGCATTTGTTCGGCCGGAACAAACGGGCTTGAAACCGTCTCCCGCCCGCTCTGCGGCATCGTATCCGCATTCGCCGCAATCGGACCATCCGGCTGCGCTGCATCGCGGTTTTGAGTCTCCGGCTCCGTCTGCGAAGGCGCTTCAGCGGCTGCGGACATGTTTGCCGCCCCGCCCGGCGGCGGCGTTTGCGTTTCAACCGGCAGTTCATTGCCCAAAACGGCTCCGGCGCCGCCGCGTACTGTCGGACCGCCGTTTTGAAGCGTATTGTTTTCGGTCGGGGCGTGCGCCGCCACAGTCTTTGCGTATTGCACAGCGTCCGCCGGCGCTGTCTGCACGTGCGGCGTCTCCGTCTGCTGCGTGTCCTGCCGTACGGCTTCATCGGCGTCGCCGAGAGGCCGTATTGGATCCGCCGCACCGTTTGACGGCTTCGCCGTGTCGGGCCGCGATATCCCGGCGCCCTCTCCAAACGCTGGCGAAGAGTCCTGAAGCTTCTCTTCCGCGCCGAAGCCCTTGATAATCTGCGTGAGCAGCGCGATGAGCGGCGACGGGCTTTTGGCCATCGAAGACACCGCTTCCATATTCTCGGCCGAGCCGGCCAGCCCGTGCCGCGACAAAAACGCCGCCGCTTTCGGATCGGCGCCCGGATTGTTTTTGAGCATGGACAAAGCGCCAAGCAGCGCCTGCGCACGTGCCGCCTGACTCTGCACCCCCATATCCGCCGCGATCGGCACATCCGTCTCAAACGGCGCCTGACGCGAAATGTCCAAAACGCGCAGCACATAGCGGCCTCCGCTCGCTTCGTCCACCACCGTCTCCACAAAATCACCAACGGCCACATTGATATCGCCAAGCAGCTTCGCGGTCAGGACGCCGCCGCCGTTCTGATTCTTCAATATGACCCTGTCACCCTTGATATCCGTCACTTCCGCTATCAGCACGTCCCCTTCGGACAGGCCGGGGCGCTGGGGGCTGTCCGGTATGCTTTTTTGTGCGCCGATGTTCTCAACTCGCATCTCTTTCGCCTTTTTTGATAAATTTCGCAACTTTTTGCGTTTATACCGATTCGATTCGGGTTATATGTTTAATGCGTTTTGGCGTATCGCTTTCTATATGATATATCGGATTTTTTGAAAAAGCTTAACAGTTTTATTATTCGGTTCGATATATAATGAAGCGGATATCGGAGCGCTCAATAAAAAAAACAGCGCGCCGATGTGTTTTCGTCTATAATGAAAGCTCATCGGCAAATGGGAGATGTTATGTTTGATTTGGGTGGGGTATCAAGCGACCATCTTGATTTTTTGAAGGAGCTTGAAAACATCGGCGCCGGTCACGCGGCAACGGCTCTTGCTTCCATGCTTGGGCACGAGGTCAATATCCAGGTGCCGCATGCGCAGTTTTGCGAGTATGAAAAAATATGCGACATACTCGACGGTCCGGAAACCGTTGTGGCCGGCCTGCTGGTCGGCATCTCGGACGATTTGGACGGATACATTCTTCTCGTATTGAACCATGACGACGCTTATTCGCTCACAAAAGCGATCATTTCTCAGATGGGCGGAGAGGTGGACGAAAGCGGCGAGTTCAACGAGATGCAGCTAAGCGCTCTCAAAGAGCTATCGAATATACTGATCGGCTCTTACATTTCGGCCATTTCATCGCTCACCGGACTGCGTATCGATGCGTCTGTGCCTGAGCTCGTGATGGATATGGCGGGGGCCGTGCTCAATCTTTTGGTATCGGCCTACGGGGAATACAGCGACAAAGTGCTGTTTATGGAAACGGAATTTGTTGAAAACGAACACAGCATATACGGCCATTTCTTTTTGATACCGGAGGTTGAGTCGTATAAGCGTTTGATGGCACAGATGGGGCTTGCATGAGAATATATACGATTGGCGTTGCGGAGCAAAAAGTTGCGCAATCGCCCGACAAATTGGTTACGCTGGGGCTTGGGTCCTGTATCGGCCTCGTCCTTTACGACCCGGTCGCAAAAATCGGCGGCATGGTTCATATCATGCTGCCTACCGCGTCCATTCGTTCCGAAGTCACAAACAGGTTCAAGTTTGCGGATACGGCGATAACGGACATGATCGAGCTGGTCACAAAGGCCGGCGCCTCCCGCCAGAGACTTCGCGCCAAATTTGCGGGCGGCGCACACATGTTCCATACAACTGGAGCGGTTGACATTATGAACGTGGGGCAGCGCAACATTGCCATGTGCCACAAAATATTAGGAGAAAACCGTATCGTCATTGACGGCGAGGATACGGGGGGCAGCAGCGGCCGCTCCATTGAATTTTGCTGCGAGAGCTGCACGCTTTCCATCAGAACCGTATCTCCAAGAGCCGTCAAGGTGATATAGCGCCGCGACAGGGCAAAACCGATAAATTTATCCGCAAAAACAGGAGGTTACTCAAAACCATGAAGAAAGTACTGATCGTCGACGACGCAGCGTTTATGCGTGTTTCCATCAAAAACATGCTGACAAAAAACGGCTATGAAGTCATCGGCGAAGCCGAAAACGGCAAAGTCGCTTTGCAGAAATATCAGGAGCTCGGCCCCGACATCGTGACGATGGATATCACGATGCCGGAGATGGACGGGCTGACCAGCCTTAAAAAGATACTGGAAATGGACCCCGGCGCCCGCATTGTGATGATCAGCGCCATGGGCCAGGAAAGCATGGTCAGAGAGGCCGTTCTTTCGGGCGCCAAAGGCTTTATCGTGAAGCCGTTCAAAGAAGACGTCATTGTTGCGGCGCTTAACAACCTGCCCTGATTGGCTGATTTTCTTCACGCCATTATTACGAAAGAAGGGGAGCATTCATGTCAGCAAACGATTCGATATTGGATGTTTATTTGTATGAAAACGGTCAGCTGCTCGACAATCTGGAGTCTTTGCTTTTGACCTGCGAAAAAAACAGTTCTTTTACGGCCGACCAGATCGGAGATATTTTCCGCATACTGCATACGATCAAAGGGTCTTCGGCGATGATGAATTTTGACAACATCACCGAACTCTCTCATGCGCTTGAAGACCTGTTCGGATTTCTTCGCGAGCATCAAGCGCGAAAGCGGGATTACAGAAAAATCAGCGACCTTGTTTTCTCGTCCGTGGACGCAATCAAATCGGAATTTGCAAAAATCCAAACAAGCGGCCTTCCCGACGGCGATCTGTCGCATATCACCGGGAAAGTGCACGACTTCTATAAGATTCTGACCTCTTCCGACCGGGTTCAAAAAGAAGAAGAAACGGCCGGAGACAAAACGCCTTTTGCTTTTGCATCCGACGAGCCGGGCATGCACCTTTATAAGGCGCATGTCAAATTCCACAAAGACAGCAAAATGGAAAACATCCGCGCGCTCGGCGTCGTGAAATCGCTCGAGTCGTTATGCCGAAGCATCCAAACCGTTCCGGCCGACCTGTTGGGCGAACACAGCGACGACGAGATTACGGCCAACGGCTTTGATCTGTTTATCGAATCGGACCAGCCCGCCAGCGTAATCCACAGCAAAATCAAGGAAGCGTTTTTTATCAGCGAGCTTCATTTTGAGGAGATCGAGAAAACCGAAAAAGCCGAAAAACGTGCGTCAGGAAAAAGCGCCGAAGCCAAAGCCGCCGGAAGCGCGGTGCAGGCGTCGGATTCGTCGCATAATATCAAGCAGAATTATATGAGCGTCAACCTGAGCAAGCTCGATGCGCTCATGGATATCGTCGGCGAAATCGTTATTACCGAATCGACCGTCACCAAAAACCCCGAGGTTTTGAAGCTGAATCTTGACAGCTTCGAGAAAGCGTCGCGCCAGCTGCGCAAGCTGACCGACGAGCTTCAGGATATCGTGATGGCCATCCGCATGATTCCCGTATCGGCCACGTTCCATAAGATGGAGCGCATCGTTCGGGATATGGCCAACAAGTTCGGCAAGCAGGCGGAGCTTATCATCATCGGGGAAGACACGGAGCTTGATAAAAACGTGATCGACAATCTGTCGGATCCTCTCATGCACATCATCCGCAATTCGATGGACCACGGCCTTGAAACGCCGGAGGAGCGCGAAAAGCTCGGCAAAAACCCCACAGGACGGATTACGCTTGAGGCGCACAACTCGGGCAGCGATGTGCTTATCAGCGTATCCGACGACGGGCGCGGTCTCAACCGTGAAGCGATTCTCGACAAGGGCGTCAAAAAAGGGCTTGTCAAGAAAAATCCGGCCGATATGAGCGACAAGGAGATTTATTCTCTGATTTTCGCGCCCGGTTTTTCCACCAAAGAACAGGTGACGGAGTTTTCGGGACGCGGCGTCGGCATGGACGTGGTGCAGCAAAACATACACAAGCTTGGCGGTTCGCTCGAAGTTGAAAGCAAGCCGGGGCAGGGAATGACGGTGCAAATCCGCATACCGCTCACGCTCGCCATCATCGAGGGTATGCAGGTCAGTGTCGGAAACAGCATTTTCATTCTTCCGCTGCTTTCCATCAAGGAAGCTTTCAAGCCGAAAAACATCCACGACATCGCCAAAGACCCGGACGGCAACGAAATGATCACCATGCGCGGCAGCTGTTACCCGATATTGAGGCTGCATAAGGTGTTCAACATCGAGCCGAAAGCCACTTCTTTTGAAGACGGCATACTGGTATTGCTGGAAACCCAGACGATGACATACTGCCTGTTTGTTGACGAGCTGATAGGCGAACAGCAAACGGTGGTGAAACCCTTGCCCATATATATCGCAAATATACTCGGGTTATCCAAGAGCATTGCGGGATGTACGATACTTGGAGACGGGAGTGTGAGTCTCATTCTCGACGTGAATGGGCTGATGAGCTGATGTATGAGATATGTGCCGATTAACCACCTGAAACCCGGCTATAAGCTGGCCTCAGATCTTGTGCTTTCGAGAAACCGCATTTTGCTGCGCAAAGGCCGTGTGTTGACCGATGCCTTTATCCGAAAAATAACAAATCTTGGTTATCAGGGGCTTTATATCGACGATGAACTCTCGCAAGGTCTGTATGTGGACGACATCGTCAGCTCAGAGCTGAAAATGACGATGAAAAACGAGCTGGAGGCGCTGCTCGACAACACACAGTTAAGCAGACCCTCCGCTTTCCGTTCCCGCATGCAGACCATTAACAAGCTTCTGGAATGCACGATCGATGAAATACTGCACTCCAATCAGGTCATGGTCAACATGATCGACCTTCGAACCTACGATGACTATACCTACAGCCACAGCCTCAACGTTTCCATATTGTCCGTCGTTGTCGGCATTACGCTCGGGCTCAACAAGAAGATGCTCCATCAGCTCGCTTTGGGCGCGCTGCTTCATGATACGGGCAAAATGTTTGTTGAAAAGGATATCCTCAACAAGCCTTCGAGGCTGACGCCCGAAGAATTCGAGGAGATCAAAAAACACAGCGAACGGGGCTATATCTATTTATGCGACTATATGGATATACCCGACGCCGCGCGTCTCACGGCGCTGCAGCACCACGAGCAGTTTAACGGCAAGGGCTATCCGCAGGGGCTTTCGGGCGAATCCATCCATCTGTTCGGACGCATCGTAGGCGTGGTGGACGTTTTTGACGCGCTGACCGCAGACAGGCCTTACCGGAAAGCCATGCTTCCTTCCGACGCCATCGAGTATATCATGGGCGGCTACAACTCGATGTTCGATCCAAGCATTGTCAGCGCGCTCACCCGAAAAGTCGCGCCGTATCCCGTCGGGACATGCGTGCGTTTAAGCACCGGCGAAACGGCAATCGTGACCAAAAACCACGAAACCGCAAGCCTTCGTCCGGTCGTCAAGCTCATCGTGAACGGCAAGCCCACCGAAACGTATTTGGACCTCGCGCACGACCGTTCGCTGCTCAATGTGACAATCAAAGAGATCGTCAACATAAGCTGAAGAAAAAAGCACGCCGGCGGCATGCTTCTGCTTGTTGAAAAACCTTCGACAGTTTTTGATGTTTCGCTATTTGAATTTGATCGCCGTTCCGTAAGCGGTCACTTCGGCGGCGCCCTGCATCACCGAGCTCGACGTAAAACGCATCGCGATCACGGCGTCGGCGCCCAGCAGTTCAGCCTGGTCCGTCATGCGTTTCAGCGCGATTTCGCGCGATTCTTCCATCATTTCCGTATAGCCTTTAAGCTCGCCCCCCACAATCGTTTTAAATCCTGCCATCATGTCTTTGCCGATATGCTTGCTCTGAATCATCGACCCTCTCACAAGCCCCAGTATCTCGTATGGTTTGCCGACGTTTTCAACCGTCATGATGATCATCGTTTTCCCTCCGATTATCGTTTTTCTATTATGTTATATCACATATCTTCCACGCGGCAAAGCCTTCTGTCGCTTTTTTCACGTCATAACCAATCCGTCCGCGCGCCCGCTTGCAGCGGGGCTTCAGCCGTTCAGGCGCACGGCTTCTCCTGTCTCCAGATAATAGATGTACGCCTCCGTCACGTCCCGATGCGTGATGCGTGAAAGCGCTT
>JAJUJH010000094.1 GCA_029265435.1 Clostridiales bacterium | reverse complement strand
GCCTTCCATCGCCGCCCCGATCAGCTTTGACGTGTCGCTCTCAAGCGCTTTGATCGAATCGGTAATCCTGCCGATCGCGTCGCGCATCTGTCCGATTTCGTCCTTTCTCGGATAGACCGTGAGCGTGATGTCGGTATCGCCCGCCGCGAGCTTCTGCACGTGCTGCGTCAGCCGTTTTATCGGCCGGCTGAAGCCTCTCGCAATCAGCACCCCGATCAGCACGGATAAGATCAACACAACACCCGCCGTGCCGATGGTCACGTACACTGCCATCGATGAGACTTCTCTCGTATTTGTGTCTATCTTTGCCGAACCGGCCGTCATAGAAGATTTCAAGCTGTCTATTGCTTTTTCCACTTTTCCTTCGGCTGTCTTGAGATCTCCGTAATGCATGATGTCTTTTTTAACTTCTTCTCTCTGCCCTTTTTTAATTTTATCAATTGCGTCCTTAAACAAAGAAATATAATCGTCATACTCCTTTTTCAGCGTATTAAATTTCTCGGCCGAATCTGGCGGAATCATATTTTCCAGCAAAGACAGTGTTGACGTATATTTCAATGAGTCTGTCTCAAGCTGTGAAGTATATACGTTTATATCATCCTCCTCGGCTATCAGCGCCTGCCTTAAGTGGTTGCAGCCTGTATTGAATAAGTCGGATAATGTGGCCATTGATTGTGACGGCAAAAACATATTGACATACATGTTGCTTGCCGCATTGCTGATTGTCAGCACATTGAATACAGCAAAGCCCCCCATGACGGCAGCCAGCAGCGCAATCGTCAGAAATCCGAGAAGCAGCTTGGGCGCTATCTTCATGTTTACCAGAAACGAGGATTTGCGTATTTTCCGGTCTTTTTTCCCCGATCGTTTTGTTTCTTTTCCTTGGGGGGTAGACGGCTCGCGCTGATCGTCATCCGTTTGGATCATCTCCGGCAAACGGCTGTCATTATTGGTTCTTTGTCCGTTTTTCCTCTTTTTCATGTTTTTCCTACCTCCGTATTTTGAATCGGTCGCAATTGACATTCACCCAGCATCAGTAATGAAAAGGTGGGTATAACGAGTATTTTTGTTGTTATAAATAACCTTATTTCGGACAACAAAAACAAAATCGTTTGAAAGTGAACACAGTCGTATGACGAAAAATTGATGACGGTCTTTCTTTTGATGTGATGTGCAAAGAATAACTGAATATTTATGAGGAACAAGCAAAACCGAAAACCGGCGGAAAACCATTCAACAAGCTGAAAGCGGCATCCCGATAACGGAACGCCGCTTTTTGATCCGTCAATACTTTCAATATTTCCCGAAGTCGTCGCCGCTCAATACGATCGTCTCCTTCTTGCGCCCGCCGGCTATGGCTTTCGGGTTCTCTTTCGGCGCTATCCGCGCGCCGCCCTCGTTCCGAAGCCGGAAGCCCGATATCATCTCGCGAAGCATCTCGGCCTGGCTCGACAGCTCCTGGCTCGCCGCCGCCGTTTCCTCCGATGTCGCCGAATTCGTCTGCACCACGTTCATCATCTGGTCGATGCTGTTGTTGATCTGCGTGATGCCGATCACCTGCTCGTTGGAGGCCGCCGCGATCTGCGCCACAAGCTCCGCCGCCTTGTCCACTCCCGTCGCGATGTTGTTGAGCGCGCCCGCCGTCTGGTCCGCTATCTTTGTGCCCGCCCCCACGATCGATATCGAATTCTCTATCAGCTCCGTCGTCTCTTTGGCCGCCTGCGCCGATTTCGCCGCAAGATTCCTCACCTCTTCGGCCACAACGCCAAACCCCTTGCCGTGCACGCCCGCACGCGCCGCCTCCACTGCCGCGTTCAGCGCCAGTATATTCGTTTGGAACGCGATGTCGTCGATCACCTTGATGATCTTCGATATGTTCTCGGATGCGGCCTTGATGTCTTCCATGGCTTTTTGCATTTTGGCCATTTGCGATGTGCCGTCCGAAGCGTCCGCCTTCGCGGTTTTCACAAGCTCGTTGGCGGTATTCGCATTCTGCGCGTTCTGGCTCGCCTGCGCCGCTATCTCCGTCACCGTGGACGTGAGCTGGTCGATCTCGGCCGCCTGCTCCGTCGCCCCCTGCGATATCGTCTGACTGCCGTCGGATACCTGCCTTGAGCCCGAGGCTACCTGGTTGGCCGCCGTGTCGATTTCACTCAGCACATCGTTGAACGCCTCTATGCTTTTGTTGAGCGAATCCTTGAGCCTTGCAAATCCGCCCTTGAATTCCGTCTCGATGCTCACCGTCATATCCCCGCGCGCGATATGCTCCAGTATGTAAGTGATTTCGTCGATATACCGCTTAAGCGTTTCTACCGTCGTGTTCAGCGCGTCTTTGATCAGCGCATAATCCCCTCTGAAATCGCCCGTCACGCTCACTTCAAGATCGCCTTCCGCAAGCCCCGCCAGCACCTGCGTCGATTCACGCATCGGCGCTATTGTCACGTCCAGCGTCGCGTTGATGCCCTCGACGATTGCCTTGTATATGCCCTGATGCTTTTCGGCGTCCGCCCTCACGCTCAGCTCGCCTTCCATCGCCGCCCCGATCAGCTTTGACGTGTCGCTCTCAAGCGCTTTGATCGAATCGGTAATCCTGCCGATCGCGTCGCGCATCTGTCCGATTTCGTCCTTTCTCGGATAGACCGCGAGCGTGATGTCGGTATCGCCCGCCGCGAGCTTCTGCACGTGCTGCGTCAGCCGTTTTATCGGCCGACTGAAGCCTCTCGCAATCAGCACCCCGATCAGCACGGAGATCACGAGAACGACTGACAGGCCGATAATGGTGATCATTTCCGATTGTGACGACACTTGCTGGCTGTCTCTCATCTGCTGTGCGGAATCGTTCACGATCGCATCCTTGAAATCCTCAAGCGCATCCGTCACGTTCCCTTCCGCCATCCTGAGCTTCCCGTAAAGCATCAGGTCTTGCGCCACCTGCGCTTTGTTGCCCGCTTTTACGGCGTCGATGGCTTCGTTCATGCGCTCGTCATAGGTTTCATATTTTGACTGAAGCGTTCGGAAGCTTTCCAGCGCCTTGCCCGTCAGCAGGTTCTCAAACATCTGCAAGGTCAATTTGCTTTCCGACCTTGCGGAGTTCATTGCCGACATATAGCCGGACTCGCTTTTTTCATCCGATATCAGCAGGTGCCTGAATTGGATGCAGCCCTCCTTATACGCGTCTGTTAAAGCAATAATGTTCCTCATCGGCAGAATAACGGAATCATTCAGATAACTCATCGAGCCGCTGACTTGCGTCATGTTTAAAATCGAATAAGCGCCCACGCAAGCGCTGAGCAATGCGACGGCCAAGAATCCGAGCAAAAGCTTGGGCGCAATTTTCATATTCTGAAGAAAAGAAAATCTGCGGATTTTGGATTCACCGTCAGGCTTCCCCCGTTTTCCCCGATGTTTCCTTAAACGGGACTGTTCGTCTGCTTGCTCCCGCTCGTCAGATTCCATGACAACGTCTTCTTTTATGTTGTTGTCGGCCTGTGGGTTTTGCATCATTCTTCCTGTTTTCATGACTGTTCATTTCCTCCGCATCTATTAAGTTGGATTTTTTGGCACCCTAAAAAACCCAAATACAAATCGTATAGATTGAGCGTGAATAAATGCAGTGAATTAATAATGAATGAAAAAGCTGTTGATGTGATATTAATAAACCCATTTTTGACTTGAAAACTGTTTTTTTGATAAAATCAATAATTTTTTGGGGTTTTGTGGATATTGTAATTGGACGGATTTTCCGTTTATGGCATACTCGTCCGTTCAGCGCTGCAATGCCAATCGACGGTATCACGCATCGTATCTTCAAGCGGGCGAGGGAGAAAACCAAGCGTTTTTTTGGCCTTGTCGTTCGATATCTTTACGTCTGAAACCACAATGTCCACCGTTTCCTTTGTAAGAATCGGCGTCTTTTTTGCGATCCGGTAATAGACGGAAAGCGCGCCCGCACACGCCTTCACCAATGAAACCGGCAGATTGATGGTTTTGACCTCTCTGCCCGAACACCGGGCGATCATTTTGATCATCTCACCGATGCCGCATTCTTCGCCCGAAAGAATGTACCCCTGGCCTTTGACGCCATACCGCCATGCGCGGTATATGCCGTCCGCCACATCGCGCACATCCACAAAGTCAAATTTGCCTTTGAAGCAAAGCCTGGCGCCTTTCGCACCGATGTATTTTCTGAACATCCGGCCCGCCATCGACGTGCGGTAATCATACGGCCCGATCACGCCCGTCGGAAACACAACGACGGCGTCAAGTCCGTCCGCGCAGGCGTTCAGCACCTCGAGCGTACCAAGAAGCTTTGTGCGGCTGTATTCATCCGCGCAGAGCGAAACGTCCATATCGACCGTTTCATCGATGACGTTATCGGCCGACGGCGTCAGCGCGTGAATGCTGGATACATAAACAAGGCGTTTCACGCCATGCTTCTTGCAGGCGGCCACGATGTTTTTCGTCCCGCCCACATTGATATCGTACAGCTTTTGATTCTCGGAGCCGGACATATGGATATGACCGGCCAGATGGAACACGTCGCTGCACCCGCTTACCGCATCGTCAACAGCCTTTGCGTCGCGGATATCGCAGCGGACAATTTCTTTGGCGTATGGCTCGATATAAGCTGCATCGCCGCCGCTGACCATCAGCCGCAAATCATGGAAGCCTTTATCGTAAAGCAGTCTCACAAGAACGTTGCCGATATGGCCTCTTGCGCCTGTCACCAATATCATAGCCGTTTATTCCTCGTATTTGACCGGAACCATCGCAAGCACGATGCTTATGATATATATCACGGCGGGGATGCTCTGCCACGGGAACCCAAGAAACAGCACGACCACCGCGGCAATCAGCATCATTACGGAACCCAGCACATGATGCCGGCTCACCGTGAACGCACCGGCCATGCCAAACAGATTGGCCGCCAGCAGTATCGCCGCATAGATCTGTACGCTTTCCGCATCATGGGGCAAAAACACATCCTTTGCCGAATAAGGCAGAATATGAAGCATTGAAAGAACCGCTAATACCGCGCCGATTGTTCCGGCGGCCGCGCCGAGACCGATCTCCGTTTTCCGCATTTAATCCCTCACATCTTTTTCTTCGGCTCATTATATCGCACAATACGCGCCGAATCAACGCATCTGTTGCCCTCACGCCGCAGGCCTTAACCGCTTCCGTCCCAATGTGGTACCGGATAAAAAAAGCCGCGCGCTTGGCGCAGCTTCCCGCCGTTACCGGCTTTTATATTTCAACCGCGTGGCATTGCCTCCGCGAATATGCCTCTCGTCCTTGTTTTTTTTAAGCACCTCGGCAACAGCCTTGGCCAGCGCGGGTGAAACGGCGCTGAGACGCTCTGTCAAATCCTTATGAACCGTGCTCTTGGATGTCCCAAACGCCTTCGCGGCCTGCCTCACCGTTGCGCCGCTCTCAAGCACATAGTCCGCGACGCGCCGCACTCTGTCCTCGATGTATTCCTTCATAAAAAAGAAACCCCTTTCATCCATACTTGATACATGTGTATGTCCGAATGGGGGCTTGTATGTATTGTGACACCCGTTTTGCATGAAATCATGACGGCTTCGGGCAAGCGTCAGGCCCACCGAACCCGTTTGTATGCTGGCGCTGCAATATGGGCGGTTCTTTGCAGCTATCTATCAGCACGGCAAATCGTCCTGCCGGCTCTCGGCGGCGCGTTTCCTGTAAAACAACAGTATCAAAGACGCGGCGACGGTCAGAGCCGCTACGGCATAGTACATCCGTGTAAAGCCTTCGTTGACGGCGGTTTGAAATGCGGTCTCGATTTCGCTTCTCTTTGCTTCGATCGCCGCCAGATAGCTTTGCTTTGCCGAGTCAAAACAGGCGGGAATGCTGTCCCTGAGCGCTTCCAGCCCTTGATTGGCACTCTTCATCCTGCCGGCGCTCTTTTGAAGCAGGTCTTTAAGCTCCGCCATGATCGTTTTTGTTTCCGCGATATCCTGCGCCATCCGTTCCATGAGCGCCTTTTCCTTTTCCATATCCCCGGCGAGTATATCAAGCTCTTTCTTTGCGCTCTTCAGCTTTCGTATCGACGCGTTCATTGAATCGATCTTCGTATTCATCTGCGCGATGGCATCAAGCATTTGCTGACGCTGCGCCTGCGCATCCGCAAGCTTCACAGAAAGGCTTTGTCTGGCTGCAGTCAATCCCTCAAGCTGTCCCTGCAGCGGCGCGGTCACATACGACGGCGCGCCCGCGTCGGTCTGGCTTTGCAGTTCCTTCTGCTTGGCGGCGATTTGAGCGTCTAAACCGTCCAGGCCCTGCCGCATGCCCTCAATTCCCATCGTGATGCCGTCAAGTCCCTTTTGCATATCGGAAACGCCTTTGCCGATACCCGCAATACCGCTTTTTATGCCCTTCACCGCCTTGTTCAATTGACCTTTTCCGGCATTGATACCGTCAATCCCCGAGCCGATGCCGTCGATGCCTTTGGCCAATCCGTCGTCGGCGGCGCCCAAACCGTCGATGCCTTTTTCGATGCCGTTTACCGCCTCGCCGATGCCGTTTATGCCCTGGTCAATGCCGTCGATACCCTGACCGATGCCGTTTTGAATATCCGCTATGACGTCGGGCGTATAAAGGCCGAACATCCTGTCAACAAGGTACTCTGTGCTCTCGGTGATCGTCAGCACGTTCGAGCTGCTCAGTTTCTGGACCACGTCCTCAGGCAGTTCGCCGTCCGACATATCGAAATCCATGCCCTGCCGGTTGAAATCCAGCATGCTCAGCTTGTCTTCAATATCGGCCGCGCTCATGCCGCTGTCCGCATTCAGCATATTCCGTATCTCGGAGAAATCGGGCGACTGCATATCGACGGGCATATCGAAATCCATCTTCTCAAGCATCGACCGAAAACGCGGATCGTCTTTTATCGCGTTCAACTCGTCGTTTGTTTTGGCCGCGGCCTGAACAAGCTCTTTGTTTGCCGCTTCAAGCTCATCTGTTTTGGCCAAAAGCCGTGCCTTTTGGGCGTTCATCAGATTGAGATCCGCTTCAACCGCACGGAGATCGTCACGTATTCCGTTGATCAACGTTTCGTCCGCCTGTATCTGTATCGACGATACGGGCGGTATCAAATCCATGATTCTGTCCTGAGCCGCCGTACCCGCCTGAGCGATAAATCCCACCATCAGCATCGGTCCGATGGTTGTGCCGATAGACCGCATCAGCGACAGCGCGGACAGCGCCGAATTGGCTTCTTCGGCCTTCGTATTCGCCAGCATCATGTAGTTTAGCGGCGTCCCCATCACAAACCCAAGGCCTGACCCCATCAATATGAGGCTTATTACAACGCTGGCAACATTGACGTGAGATGTCGCATAGAGCGCAAGGAACAGCGCGCCCGCAAGCGATATGCAAAATCCAAATAAAAGTATCTTCTTCGGCCCGAACTTATCGACGAGCTTGCCGCCCATAGGGCCGCCTATACCCGCAAAAACGCCCAGTATCGTGACAAAATATCCGCCGCTCCCCTCCGGCGTCTTCAGCGCGTTTTCCGCGAACTGGGGAACAAAAACCATGCCCATCATCATAACACCCACGATGAACGCGATAAAAAAGGTAATGACGATGTTTGCGTTTTTGAAATATCCCGTATTAAAAACCGGATCGGCGGCGCGTTTCTCCACAGTAAGAAACACGGGTATCAGCAGCGCAAAAACAATCAAAAACGGATAAACGCTTGCATCTTTGAGCGTTTCCCAAAAATCGAAAAAGTCGATATTGTTGAGGCTGTACATCAGCGATAAAACGATCAGCGTAAGCACGAATGTGCCTTTCAAATCGATTTTCTGGGCTGGCTGCCTTTCGCCTTTGGGAAGCACCGCCACAGCCCCGATCACCACAAAAACGCATATCGGCAGGTTGATAAAGAACAGCCAGTGCCAATTTTCCGTTCCCACCAGATCGAGTATCGCGCTGCCGAGCGTAGCACCCAATATATTGGCGATGCCATATACGCCGCCCACCAGCCCAAGCGCCAGCCCCCTTTTCTCTTCCGGAAAGCCGGTGCCGAATTCCGCCGTCGCAAGAGGCATGATGCCGCCGCCGCCAAACGCCTGGATCACTCTCCCGGCCATCAGCAAAGGGAAGCTGCCCACAAAATTTGACGCCCCGCATATGAACGACCCTGTTCCGAAAAGGGCCACCGCACCCTCTTACGCCCCGTTCTGTCGGCCAATTTGCCCAGTATCGGCATAGAGCACGCATATGAAAGCGTAAATGCGGTAATCATCCATATCCCCGTCCGTTCATCCACGCCGAACGAATTCTGCACGATGGTTCTTGCCGGCGTCAGAATACCGGTATCGATGGCGCCGATAAAAATACCCAGCAGATACACCGCCATCACAAAACCGTACCGTTTTGCTTTTTGCTTATTGCCGCTCATTTTGTCACACTCCCAGAAATATTTTATATGAACATTGTTCATTTTGTTCGCAAAAAAATCATCGGTCCAGCATCTTTTCCAAAAAAAAGCGCAAATCGCCAAAGCGCGCGTCGTTGTCGTAAGCATAAGAGAAAAACAGTCTTGTGATCAAATCAGCGGCAAACGCTTCGCGTTCCGCCTCAATATGCCCCTTTATGACGAGCCGGATATGCTGCGCAAACTCATTCCTCAGTTTGATTTTGATCGTTTTTATCTTATTGAGCGTTCCGCTCTCCAAATCGTCCGGAAAGCCCGCCGCCCATATTTGATGCACGTTATGCATCATCTGCCGCAAATCATGGAACAGCTTTTCCATCTGTTCCATCGGCGGCATGCCTTCGCCGCCTTGCGCGCCGATGAATTCTTTAAATGCGATCCAGTCCTCTTCCAGCAGCGACGATATAATGGCTTGCTTTGAACGGAAATAATTATAAAAGGTGCCCGTCGCAATCCCGCATTTCTTTGCGATGTCACGGATATTCAAATGGTCATAGCCCCTCTCTATGATCATTTCACGCGTTATCTGTATGATTTCATCCTTTATGTTTTCCAGGTTTTTCGGCATACAATTCCCTCTTATTATGAACATTGTTCATAATATCACATATCACCCGTATCGTCAACCGCAGCAACGGTCATTTCTTCTTCGTTCCTGATAATAAAACTTTCTGCGCGAAAGCAAAAAAACATCCCACTCTCGCAAGGATATATTGCAATCGGCGGCCTAAAAACAGAATGCGGCACGATTTCGCATACCGCATTTCATGATCGACTTATTCCGATTCTTTGCCGTCCTTGCAATCTTTGCGTTTCATGTAATCCTCAAAGCTCTTTGCGCCTTCCGCCGCCCACCACTCCTCATACACTTCGTCTAATTTCCAGTTAAACTTTTGGCGGTGGATATGGCCCATATCCTGCTTGCTTTTCGTCTTTTGCGATTGGCCGTTTTGATGCCCCATGCCGCCAAACAGCAGCCTTGCCAGCAGCGCAATACCGAAGCCCTGCCAGAAGCTGATCGTTCCCAAGCCGAAAATTGCCGGCATCAGCCAGTTCCAAAGCGCCATAATCAGCACGCCGACAATCAACGCGAAAAATCCCGCTATCATGATTCCGACAATCATGCCGCCGATCACCTTAAAAAAACCTGTCGAATGGCTTTTTTTATTTTCCTCGTTCATCTTGTTTCCTCCCGTTATTGTTATAATTCTCCATCATCACGCACAGCTTTTTGACGGCGCGGTTTTTTCGCGAGAGCAGCGTCCCTATGGGTTCGCCCGTCAGCTCCGAAAGCTGTTTGTAGCTCTTTCCGTTGAATTCCGTCTCCACAAACACAAAGCGCGATTTTTCGTCAAGCATAGCCAGAGCCGCGATCGCGTCAAGCCACTGTAGGGAAATCAAATCACAGTATTTCTGTAAGCCAGTCCCCTCAAAGCCGTATAGGTTGGCGTATATTGACCTGCCGCTAAAATGGGCAGGCGAATATTCTTCATCGCGGAATCAGTTTTGCTTCGTATGTTGACGGAAGCGGCAGACAATATCTCGGGAGCTAAGCAGAAAGAAGAGCCTGCATCCGGTTTCTTACGCTCATAGATAATGGGCGTCCCGTTTGCAGCCATGACTCGAAGAGCCGCCATTTGTTCCAGCCCGGCGATACTCCAGCCCATCGGCCTTGAGCTGAGCCTTGCGGAAAGCACATGGCTGATATGTCCCTCAGCGCTGCAGCCCGG
>JAJUJH010000180.1 GCA_029265435.1 Clostridiales bacterium | reverse complement strand
GCCGGAAGAAAACATCGATCTTCGCGTCCGGCGCGACCATGTGCAGTACGACCTCTGGATAAAGCAGGGATATCTGCTGACCACCGAGGGCAATGTAGTGCATTACGGCTTCATTGAAAAGTTCATCGAGCGGCTGGGCGAAAAGTACAACATCCGGGAGATCGCTTTCGACCGCTGGGGTGCGGTGCAAATGGTGCAGAACCTTGAAGGCATGGGCTTCACGGTCGTTCCGTTTGGCCAGGGTTTCAAGGACATGTCGCCTCCGACAAAGGAACTGATGAAGCTGACGTTGGAGCAAAAAATCGCGCATGGCGGACATCCGGTGCTGCGCTGGATGATGGACAACATCTTCATTCGCACCGACCCGGCCGGAAATATAAAGCCGGACAAAGAGAAATCCACCGAGAGGATCGACGGCGCGGTGGCGACGATCATGGCGCTGGACAGGGCGCTGCGGCATAACGGTGACAGCGGCAGCAGTATATATGATGAACGCGGGCTTTTAATCCTGTAACTTGACTAATATAAGCTATGGATTTGCAATATGAATCAGAACAAATGAGTCGTTGGGGCAATGTTTGCTGCAAATTTAATGTGGAATTTTACGAATGTTTGGGATATAATAATGCCGAAGGGAGCGATATAAATGCCAAACATTAAACCGATTTCTGATTTGCGCAACTATAACGAGGTCTTAAAGGATGTTGCTATTGGTCAGCCCGTTTTTCTAACTAAAAACGGCAGAGGGCGATATGTGATGGTGGACATGACCGAATATGAAAAAACACAAGCAACCATCAAGCTTCTATCCAAACTGTCAGAGGCGGAAAGCGCGGTAAAGACTGGGGATGCATGGTTATCGCCGGAAGACGTGCACAATCAATTGGGACTGTAACATATGCGTAAGCTAAGAGTAAACCCTAAGGCTTTACAGGACTTAAAAGAAATCAAGGCGTATATTTCTGACGAGCTTTGCAATCCAGACGCAGCCGCAGACGTGGTGAAAAGAATAATAAAGACCTATGAGAGCTTAGTGGACATGCCATTCATGGGAAAAGATCTGTCTGCCACTATTGACCTGGAAACGGATTTTCGTTACTGTATCAGCGGAAATTACCTGATTTTTTACCGGGTAAACAATGAGTATGTATCTATCTACAGGATACTGTATGGAAAACGTGATTATATAAGAATCCTATTCGGCGATATCCCGAAGGATGAGGAAATGGAATAGATAGATAATTGCTTGTCAGAATATATCTGAATATAAGCATCTCAGCGATGGGGTGCTTTTTTTACGCCCATTTTCAGGAGAGAAATGCCCATGAACATATTTTCAAGCCTGTTCAGGCTGCGGGACAAGCCCAGAAACCGCCTGCCGGGCAGCGACTACAGCTTCTTTTTCGGCGGCACCGTCAGCGGCAAAACGGTCAACGAGCGGACAGCCATGCAGACGACGGCGGTATACGCCTGCGTGAGGATACTGGCCGAGGCGATCGCCGGACTGCCGCTGCATGTGTACCGGTACAGGCCGGACGGCGGCAAGGAGAAAGCGCTGAATCACCCCCTGTATTACCTGCTGCATACGGAGCCGAATCCTGAGATGATCTCGTTCGTGTTCCGGGAAACGCTGATGAGCCATCTTCTTTTGTGGGGCAATGCCTACGCGCAGATCATACGGGACGGCGCGGGGCGGGTACTGGCGCTGTATCCCCTTTTGCCAAGCAAGATGACCGTGGACAGGACGACAAGCGGCCGGCTTTTTTACGAGTACCGCACGGATACCGGTTCGGTGATTCTTCGCCCGGAAGACGTGCTGCATATCCCCGGCCTCGGCTTCGACGGGCTCATCGGCTACTCCCCCATCGCCATGGCCAAGAACGCCATCGGCATGGCCATCGCCTGCGAGGAATACGGCGCGTCGTTCTTCGCCAACGGCGCAAACCCCGGCGGCGTACTGGAACATCCGGGCGTCGTGAAAGACCCGAAACGCGTACGGGACAGCTGGAACGCCGTGTATCAGGGCAGCGCCAACGCGCACCGCATCGCCGTGCTGGAAGAAGGCATGAAGTTTCAGGCTATCGGCATACCGCCCGAGCAGGCGCAGTTTCTGGAAACGCGCAAGTTCCAGATCAACGAGATCGCCCGCATCTTCCGCGTACCACCCCATATGGTCGGCGGCCTTGAGAAGTCGAGCTTTTCGAATATCGAGCAGCAGAGCCTCGAGTTCGTCAAGTACACGCTCGATCCTTGGGTCGCGCGCTGGGAGCAGGCCATACAAAAGGCGCTGCTTTTGCCATCGGAAAAGAGAACGTACTTTGCCAAGTTCAACGTGGACGGGCTGCTGCGCGGCGATTACCAAAGCCGTATGAACGGTTACGCCACAGGGCGGCAGAACGGCTGGCTGTCGGCCAACGACATACGAGAACTGGAGGACATGAACCGGATACCCGCGGAGGACGGCGGCGACCTGTACCTCGTCAACGGGAACATGACAAAGCTTGCTGAATCAGGCGCGTTCGCCAAAAAGAATATTCAACAGACGGAGGGAAAGAAACATGCACAGAAAGTTCTGGAACTGGGCGCGCAATGAGGACGGAGCACGGACGCTGTATTTCGACGGGCCCATAGCCGAGGAAAGCTGGCTCGGAGACGAAATCACGCCCAAGCAGTTCAAAGCAGAGCTTTTGTCCGGCGAAGGCGACATCACGGTCTGGATCAACAGCCCGGGCGGCGACGTGTTCGCGGCAAACCAGATATACAACATGCTCATGGACTATAAAGGCCACGTAACCGTCAAGATCGACGGCATCGCGGCGAGCGCGGCGTCGGTTATCGCGATGGCAGGCGGCGAAGTCCTCATGTCGCCGGTCAGTATGCTCATGATCCATAACCCGACCACAATCGCCATCGGCGACACCGAGGAGATGGAGAAAGCCATCGCCATGCTGGAGGAGGTCAAAGAGAGCATCATTAACGCATATGAGCTAAAGTCCGGGTTGTCAAGGGCGCGGATATCGCACCTGATGGACGCGGAAACGTGGATGAACGCCCACAAGGCCATCGAACTGGGGTTTGCCGACGGCATCCTGTTCATGGAGGACGAAGCGCCCCATGGCATTGAAGTCGCGGACGGCATGATATTCAGCCGTCAGGCTGTGACGAATTCCATCCTGCGCAAACTGCCGCACCAAGAAAAGAAAATAGGCACATCGGTCGAGTCGCTTCAAAAGCGGCTCGATTTGCTTAAACCCTGAATGATTGAAAGAGGAATAAATCAATGAACAAGATATTGGAACTGCGCGAGAAACGCGCCAAAGCCTGGGAAGCCGCCAAGGCTTTTTTGGATTCCAAACGCGGGAACGACGGCCTGCTTTCGGCTGAGGACACGGCGGCATATGAAAAGATGGAGGCGGATGTGGTGGCTCTGGGCAAGGAAATCGACCGTTTGGAGCGGCAGGCCGCGATTGACCTTGAGCTTTCCAAACCGCTGAACGCGCCCCTGACCCATAAGCCCGCGCAAACAGGCGAGGAAAAGACCGGGCGCGCGTCATCCGAATACAGGCAGGCGTTCTGGAAAGCGATGCGCAGCAAGATGAGCTTCGAAGTGCAGAACGCGCTGCAGGTAGGCACCGACAGCGAGGGCGGTTATAATGGACCCAGAAAACAAGACAGACAAAACAGCGAAAATAAGTTAGAATGTGAGCATGGAAAAGAGAAGAAATTTTACACCGGAACAAAAAGCAAAAATCGTCATTGAAGTCTTGCGGGAAGAAAGAACGTTGAACG
>JAJUJH010000013.1 GCA_029265435.1 Clostridiales bacterium | reverse complement strand
ATGCGGGGCGCGCTTTGCCGACGAAAAGGAAGCGGCTTTTGCCGTGGCGGATGCCGTGGCGGCGCTTTGTGAAGCCGTGGGAATGCCCGCGCGCCTCTCCGCGCTCGGCGTCAGCGAAAAAAACGCGGACGAGATCGCCGCCGCGTCGATGGGTTCGTCGATGGGTAAGAATCCCGTCGCGCTCACAAAGGACGACTGTGCAAATTTGATCCGTTCGCTCATATAACGCGATTCCGGCCGAATAAACATATTCCGGGGTGATGAATATGGAAATGCCGGTAATCCACAAACGTGCGCCTTCGGACGACCTCGAATCGTTAAGCGCGCGCTACGGCGTGCCCGTCTGCATGATCGCGCGTGCAAACGGCATCCGAACCACGGCGGATATCGAGCGGCTCAGCCGTATCCGCATTCCGCGCCCATGTTACTGCAACCGCAGCGAAAAGGAAACGGATTGCCGGACCGTGACTGTCACGGCGGAGGATACGCTTTTTGATATCGCGCGCCGGTACGGCGTTACCGCCGGCATCATACTGAGAGCGAACGGCATCGGCGATCCCGAAAGCATATGCGAAGGCGATATACTGAGAATTCCCGTGCTGTCGGGCACAATCGTTTCTGTGCGCGAAGGCGAAACGATCGAGGACATTGCCCAAAAGCACGGCACAAGCGCAAGCCGCATACGCCGCATCAATATGCTTGAGCCCGACGAACCTGTTTTTGCGGGCATGCGTCTGTTGGTTGATTCGTTTGAATGAATGCGGGTATCAATATATGGATTTTGGTTTTTCCGCATTCGTAGTGCGGAACGGAGGGGGAAATGGAGCTTACATCGATCATTGTACTGATCATTGATTTGACGCTTGGTGTGCTGTTCTGCTTTTTCGGCAACCGCTGGATCAAGGTCATACTCGCCATATACGGCTTTGCCGCGGGATTCCTGCTCGCCAATACGCTGCTGCCCATGTTTACGGGCGTGGGAGAAACGGCGCTTCTGCTTTCCAGCCTTGCCGCGGGCATTGCGGGCGCGCTGATATTCATAATGCTCATGTATGTGGGCATATTCTTCATCGGCTTCGGCGGCGGCCTCATGCTGTGCATGCTGATCGTGGAAGTGCTCAGACTCAACATATTAAGCTGGTTTGTGTATGTGCCCGCGCTGGCCGTATGCTGTTTGCTTGGTGCGCTGACGCTGAACAACAGACGCATTTTCATCGCGATATTTACGTCGTTCATCGGCGCTTCGGCGCTGGCGCAGTTTGCCGACCAGATCATCGGCGGCATCAAAGCGCAGTCTCTTGTGCTTTACGACCCGCAGGCAACGTACAGCGCATATTCGTCAACGGTCTATCTCGCGGCGCTGGGAGTTCTGTTTATTGCGGGCATGATCGTGCAACTTTCGGGCAAAAAACATTAACGGGGGATACGATATGAGTCCTGTGTTGATTTTGGTTTTGGGCGCCGCTTTAGTGCTGATCGGGCTGCTTCATTGCTTCTTTGGGTACAAGCTTGCACGTTTTTTGATGCCGCTGAGCGGTTTGCTGCTCGCAGAGGGGATTTTATACATTTATGTGTATGACGGCATGCAGCTGAACACCGAAAGCACGTGGCTGTTTTTCCTGGGGAGCGGCGTTGCGGTGTACCTCGTGCTGTTTTTTTTGAAACGCATCGCGGCGTTTTTCCTTGGGCTTGCCGCCGGCGGTCTGTTTTGCTTCTTTGTTGTGAACGTGCTGGGGCTTTCAAATATGCCGATGCTGTGGCCCGCCTGCCTCACGATCAGCGCGGTGGCGGCTCTGCTCACAATGATATATGACCGGAACATGGTGGTGGTGTCATCGTCCGTCGCGGGCGCTTGCGCTGCGGCTTTCTGCGGCCTTTACCTGCTGATCGCGGGCGTTGAGGCGCTGCCCGCCGCCGCGTCCGATAATCTGCTTGTTCCGGTTGTGGTGTTCATTCGGTCTCATGCGCATTTGGCGGGCGGCGTGGCGCTAGCGATGGCCGCAGTGGGGCAGTTTGTCCAGTTCTTATGGACGGCGGGCAGTCAGCTTGTCTCATCCGGTCCGCCGGCAATCAAGAAGATAAAAAAACGCAACGAGTTTGCGGACAGCTTGTAGAACAAAAAGCGCATCGGGAAACCGGTGCGTCAGACTGTCAATAAAGCTTAAAAATATCATTTGTGGGCAAGACGGGCTTTGCCCGCGCAGCCCACGCCTTGCGGTTTTGCGCTGTTTCGAGCTTGCGAGGAACAAGCAAAACCGGAAAACTGTCGAAAAACCTTTGGTTTTTCGACAAGCTGGCGCATCGGGAAACCGGTGCGTTTTTTATGCATTAACAGCGTGCTGATTCTTGAAGCCCAAAAACATCCTGCTTTGATATTGCCGCGCCGGCAGCCGCTTCGCGTTCAATTTTGCAGGCTTCCATACAAAACGGGCCTATGGATGAAAAGGACGCGGACTGTGAAAAATACATCATGTGAATGAAAAAGGCAAGCCTGCTTATTGACAAAAGGGGGGCGGCCGGCGTATTATAAATCCGACAAAAAAACTCGGATTATATGGAGGCGGCGCGTGATCATTTCCACTAGGGGACGGTACGGCCTTCGTGCGATGTTTGAGCTTGCCAAAGCGTATGGGAATAGCCGGATGAGTATCCGACAGATTGCGGAACGGCAGCGTTTAAGCGAAACATATCTCGAACAGATTTTTGCACTGCTCAAAAAGTCGGGGCTTATTATCGGCATGCGCGGCGCAGGCGGCGGATACTCTCTTGCAAGGCCGCCTCATGAGATATCCGTGGGCAGCGTTCTCACCGCGCTTGAAGGCGAGCTGGCCCCGGCAGACTGCGTCTGTGAAGACTCCGATTGCGAAAACGCGCATATCTGCTGCGCGTATGCCGTTTATAAACGCATATACGAAGGCATCAGCGCCGTGGTAAACGGCATCTCGCTGCAGGACATGCTCGACGACGACAATAGGCTTGCGGAGCAAAATCCGCAGGCAACGAACGTAAGGTGTTGAATATGGAAATCTATTTGGATCATGCCGCAACCACATATACGGATGAACACGTGCTGGAAGCCATGCGGCCTTTTTTCAGACAGGGATACGGCAATCCGTCGAGCCAGCACGGCTTCGGGCGCACGGCGCAGAAGGCGGTTTTGAAAGCGCGTCATCAGACGGCCTCCGTCATCGGCGCGAAACCGGAGGATATTTATTTTACGTCGGGCGGTACGGAAAGCGACAACTGGGCCGTTAAGGGCATCGCAGAGACGGCGGGCAAAGGGCATATTATCACGACGTCCGTCGAACATCACGCCGTGCTGGACACATGCGATTATCTGGCGTCGCGCGGGTTCGATGTGACGTATCTGCCTGTGGATGAAAACGGCCGCGTGACGGCCGAGTCGGTAGCAGAGGCGATAAGGCCGGATACGATACTGATCAGCGTGATGTTCGCAAACAACGAAACGGGCGTTCTGATGCCTGTCGGCGAAATCGGGAAGCTCGCGCACGAACGCGGCATACCGTTCCATACCGACGCGGTCCAGGCGGTCGGCCATGTGCCCATCGACGTTGACGCGCTGAATATCGACCTTTTGTCGATGAGTGCCCATAAGTTTTACGGCCCGAAGGGTGTGGGGGCTTTGTATATAAGGGGAAGCGTGAGGCTCGGCCGGTTTATGCACGGAGGCGCGCAGGAAAAAGGGCTTCGCGCCGGCACGCTCAATACGCCGGGCATTGTGGGGCTTGGCGCCGCGGCGCAGCTTGCCGCCGAAACGATGGTGCAGAACGCCAAACACGAGCGGCTGCTGTCCTCAAGGCTTGCGGAAGGCCTGCTGAAGCTGCCGGACACGCGGCTGAACGGTGCTGGTGCTGAGCGCCTGCCCGGGCATGTCAACATGACATTCGGCGGAATTGAAGCCGAGGCGCTGTTCACGTATCTTGACCTTGACGGCATTGCTGTATCCACGGGTTCGGCCTGCTCGTCGGGTTCGTTCAAGCCGTCATATGTGCTTCGCGCGATGGGACTGTCGGTTGAGGAAGCCAGAGGCTCTCTGCGCATGAGCATCGGGAGGGAAAACACGCTGGAACAGATCGATACGGCAATAGAAAAAACAAGGGCTGCCGTCGAAAAACTGCGGGCGCTATCGCCGCTTTTCGCGCAGCGCAAAGGAGGGGTCATGCATGTATAACGAAAAAGTGCTTGAGCATTTCAAAGATCCGCATAATGTGGGGGAGATTGAGAATCCGGACGGATATGCCGAAGTGGGCAGCAGCGAATGCGGGGACACGATGGCGATGTATATCAAGGTGAAAGACGGCCGGATAGACGACATCAGATATAAAACATACGGCTGCTGCGCGGCCATTGCGTCGTCGAGCATTGCGACCGATATGGTGAAGGGCAAAACGATCGAGGAGGCCGAAGCGCTTTCGAAAGCGGACATCGTGGCGGAGCTTGGCGGTCTGCCCGATAAAAAGATTCATTGTTCGCTGATGGTTGAAGATGCCATCAAAGCCGCGATTGCCGATTACAAGTCAAAGAGATGATGGAATTTTTTGCAGCCTGACATCTTAAATATCTTTGCCGCTTCCAGAGCAAACTATATCAAGCAGAAAGCTTGAAAGGAGTGTGGCAAAATGAGAGTTAATGTACTGATGGGCATGATCGTGGGAGGCGCGATCGGCGCGGCGGCCACGATCGTCGCGATGCCATATATTCAGCCGCAGATGAAGCGCATCATCCGGCAGGGGCGAAAAGCGATTAACACCCATATGGATAAAATGACGGAAGATGGCGGCTGAAAAAGCCCGTGGTTATTCGATTCGAAGCCGGCGCTATGCCGGCTTTGTGATTATAACCGAAATTTGCGAAGGCGTTTAAAAAGCGGATTCGTTACGATTATATGATGCAACCATGACAATTCAATAAAGTTTACCAGTTATTTGCGTTTAGCGTTTGAAAAACAGCCATATATGGTATATAATAAGCAAAAGCAAGGAGGGTGCTGCATCGTGTCCAGATTCGACGAAACAATGAAATTCTCAATATCGAAAGAACTCAACAATCCTCAGCGTGAGGTTATCTGGCTTGTGTGCGACGCTCTGAAAGACAAGGGCTACGATCCCGTCAACCAGTTTGTCGGTTATATCATATCGGGCGATCCCACATACATTACCAGCTATAAAAACGCGCGTTCGCTGATTAAACGTGTGGAGAGGGACGAGCTGCTGGAAGAGTTCGTCAAAGTGTATATTGAAAACATGCAGAAAGCCGATCAGACCGAGGAATAATCAAGCGGCGCGTATGGATGGGGCTTAACGGAGCGATTAAGCCTTTTTTGTTGCAGAGTGCAAGGAAATGGATTTTAAGGGGATTATATGAACAGAATATTAGGGCTTGATATCGGAGAAAAAAGAATCGGCATTGCCGTTTCCGATGCTTTGGGATGGACGGCGCAAGGCGTGGAAACATATATAAGAAAAGGGGATGGAGACGCCGCTTATATTGCGGACGTGGCGAAACGTCTCGGCGCAACGCTTATTGTGGCGGGGCTTCCGCTTAACATGAACGGCAGCGAGGGGCCGTCGGCCAATCTTGTGCGCGCGTTCATGGCGGAGGTGGAAGCGCTGGGCTTCAAGGTCGGTTTTCAGGATGAACGCCTGACGACGGTGAGCGCGGAGCGTATGCTCATCGAGGCGGACGTATCCCGAAAGAAACGGCGCGAAGTTGTGGATAAAATCGCGGCGGTATATATTCTCAGCGCATATCTCGATGCGCACAGGGCATAGCGGCAAAGCTTGGTGTCCGCGTGTATAAAATGCAGGCGGTTTATCATAATAAAGTATGCCAATTCGGCAAAGGAGACAAATATGGACGAAGAAAACGTGGTTATATTGACGGATGAAGACGGAAAAGACGTGCGCTTTCTGCACATCATGACTTTCGACTTTGAAGACAGCTTTTATATCGCGCTGACGCCCGAAGAAGACCAGGAAGATATCGAGAACGGCGAAGTGCTGCTGATGGAGATTCTCGAAGACGAAGACGGCAACGATTGCTATGTGCCCATCGAAGACGAGGAACGTCTGGATCAGGTATGGGAGGAATTCGAACGTTTGTACTATGAAGACGATGACGAATCCGATGAAGACGAGGATGAAGACGAAGATGAGGACGAATCATAACGGGAAGGACTTCTAGCCGTGCCGTACGTATTTGCCGCATTTTCGGGTCTGTTCGGCTGTGTTTATGCGTTTATACGCCGCGGCGGGCGTCTGTCAGGCCGGATCTTTTTCAAAACGGCTGCCAGCACCGGTTTTGTGCTGCTTTGCGTCAGCCTGCAGATGCGGGCGGAGGAACCGTATTACTCGCTGATACTGACCGGCCTCGGCTTCTCTCTTGCGGGCGACGCGCTGTTGCTTTTTACAGACCGCTCTTCGAACTTTTTGGTTTTGGGAGCGGTCTGTTTTATGGTTACGCACGCGGCTTTTTCAGCGGCTTTCATCACAAAGGCGCCGCTCAGCTTTTATGACGCGGCCATTTTTGCGGCGCTTCTGATTTCGGGCGCCGGGCTGTATACGCTGCGCGGCGTACGGCTTCAAAAGCTGGGTGCAGGCGTATTCGTTTACGTAGCAGTGCTGTGCGCCATGACGGCGCGCGCTTTATCGCTGTTGTTTTTAATGCCGTCACAATTTGCCTCTTTTGCGGCGTCGGGTGCGGCACTGTTTGCCGTTTCCGATGCCCTGCTTGCGTTTGAGCATTCCCGCGGCCGGTTTGTGGCCGCTGCCGGCGCGGCCAGCACGCTTTGCTATTACTCGGGACAGATCCTTATTGCGCTGACAGTCGCGCTTTAACTGTCTTATGCTCTCTGCTGAAACATTTCTCGATTACGGTATGATCACTTTTGTTATCAAATGTTTCATTGTTTTATTCGCAACAAAAGCACACTCTTATTTTTTTGCAGCTGCTCTTTTGATATTCTCCCGCATTTGTCTTTTGTTACGAAAGATATCGGCAAAAAAATCTGCAGACCGGCGATGAAAAAACCGAGGATGTTGATTTGGTATGTACAAAGTGTTACAAAACTGTTATACTGAAAATGCATTTTGTGATGTTGGGGAATGCATACAAGTGGTATGGGGAGATGACAGCATTTTGAGAAAGGCCGTTTCTTTTTTAATATTGCTCATTTTTATATTTGCGATGTTTCCCGGCGCCGCGCTTGCGTCAGAGCCGCAGTTTACGGGTACGATCAGCGCGCAGTCCTGGATGCTTTTTGACGCGGATTCCGGCAAGGTGCTCGCGTCTTCGGACAACAGGGACGATAAAATTGAGCCGGCAAGCACCACAAAGATCATGACGCTGCTTGTGGCGCTTGAAAAGGGAAACATGAGCGACGAAGTGACAATCAGCGCGAATGCGGCGGGCGTTGCGGGGTCTTCCTGCAATCTGAAGCAGGGCGCGAAGATCAAGATGCAGAACCTTTTGACAGCGATGATGATGGCGTCGGGCAACGATGCGGCGACCGCGGTGGCGGAGCACATCGGCGGCAGTGTGGACAGCTTTGTGGCGCTGATGAACGATAAGGCCGCCGAGCTTGGCATGACGAACACCCATTTTGTGACGCCGCACGGCTTGCATGATGAAAACCATTATACGACGCTCAACGATATGCAAAAGCTGGCGAGTGCGGCGATGAAGAATCAGGCGTTTATGGACATTGTGGACAGGTCGTCATTTGTATTGCCGGAAAACGGTGTGGAATACAGAAACACGAACATGCTGCTTAGAAATGATAGTGAGTATAAATATGCGTATGCGAACGGCATGAAAACGGGTTGGACAGACGAGGCAGGAGTATGCCTTGTGGCGTCAGCGTCTCATGACGGCATGAATTTGATTTGTCTGCTTTACAATTACCCATATGAAAAGAAAAACTACAGATGGGACGGCGCAAAGGAGCTTTTTGACTTTGGATTCACCAATTATCAGACCGTCAGCCTTTCGGAGATCATGGACAAAACGGATCCCGTACAGGTAATGGTCCAGAACTGCTCGACGACCGATGAAAAGGGAGGCCTTCTTGAATTCACGCCGCCCGTCGATGGCGTTTACGTAACGCTGAGCAGGACGACGGCGCAGGGATTGCTTAACGGTTCGGATACGGTGAAGGTTGATACGGTTTTTACCGCCGGCGATTCAATTCAAGCGCCCGTCCAAAAGGATCAGCTTTTGGGAACGGTCACATATAAGAGCGCGGCCACTGGCGATGTGATTTATACGGGTTCTCTGATCGCCTCGCGCGATGTGCTGCAAGCGGGCATGGAGGCCAACGTTAATGGCGATACGGCGGTCACAAAGCTGCCGCCGATGATACCGGAGAAAATCAGCGAGAAAAAAGACCGCTCGGGCGTATGGATATGGCTGCTGATACCGGCCGGATTGATTGGGTTTCTTGTATTCCGTCTGCTGACGATGAACCGCAAGCGCCGCAGACGCTTAGCACCGCGCAGGAGGCCGCAGTACAGCTACAAGATCAGAAGGTGAAATAACGACATTTCTTTTTTGCGCTCCGTTGCCCGAGATATGACGAATGGGCATAAGACAGCGGTGCGATAGTCACAGAAGCCGCCCGAAGATACGGACGGCTTCTGCTTGTCGAAAAACTTCGGTTTTTCTGATTTCCGGATTTATGCAAGGAACGATTTGACTGCTGAGACCACAACGTCGCCCAGCACGGCGAGTACGGCGGAAGCGCCCTTGCCGTTTCGGTCCTGCCGCTCAAGCTGTTCGGATGAAAGAGAAACGAGCTGGCCGCTTTTGAGCGCCGCCACGATGCCGCAAGGCTCGGATACGGGCAGCGCCGCCGCGATATAATTGCCGTTTGAGCCGTTTTTAAGCAGGGATATCGCCTTAAGTCCTTTGCCGCCGCGTTTCTGCGTTTCAAAGAGATAAACGCGCGTGAGCTTCGCGTACCCAAGATCCGTGAAGAGCGCCACATCATCCTGCTCGCCGACGGGAGCGGCCATGACGACGCTGTCGCCCTTTTGCAGTGCAACGCTTTTGACGCCCTTCGCGGCGCGTCCCATTGCGCTCACGTCTCCGGATGAGAAACGGATGCCCATGCCGAGCTTTGTGATGACAAGCCAGTCGCTTTCGCCGGAGAGAATATGGACTGATACGATGCTGTCGCCTTCGGCCAGCCCGCACGCCAGTATCTTTCTGTTGCGCACGTCGTATTCGCTTAAATGTGTGCGCTTGATAAGGCCGCCGCGCGTCGAGAAGAACACGTCGGCGTCTTTGTAATCCGAAACGGAGAAAAGCTCGACGATGGCTTCTGCGGGATCAATGCCCGCAACAATCGCCGACAGCGGCTTGCCCTTATCCTTGAGCTTGCAATCGGGAATGTCTGTGACGGGCAGCGTATAAAGATTGCCGAGATTTGTAAATATCTGCACGCGCATGCCCGTTGTCGATGAAACGATGGTTTTAACGCCGTCATCCTCGCTCTGCGCGGATTTCTGAAACGACTTTTGGCTGATGCGCTTGAGAAAACCGCCGTTCGTCAGTATGATGACGCAGTCCTCAACGGACTTGAATTCGTCTTCGTTGATTTCGATTTCGTGGCTGGTGTCAAGTATTTTTGTACGGCGGCTGTCGCCGTATTTTTCTTTGATCTCATTGAGCTCGTGGACGATGACGGCCATGAGCTTGCGCTCTGAAGCGAGAATCTCCTCAAGCCTCTTGATGGTCTCGAGTATGAACGCGTATTCCTTTCGCAGATCCTCGATTTCAAGCGCCGTCAGCCTCGCGAGGCGCATATCGAGTATCGCCTGAGCCTGTATCTGCGTTAAGGCAAAACGCTGCATGAGCTTGTCGCGCGCCTCTTTCGGAGACGACGAGCCGCGGATGATGCGGATCACCTCGTCGATGTTCTGCACCGCGATGATAAGACCGGCGAGTATATGCTCGCGCTGCTTCGCTTTTTCAAGATCATAGCGTGTGCGGCGCGTGACGATTTCCTTCTGGAAACGGATATAGTGGTCGATAATGCCCATCAGCGAAAGCTGCTTCGGCTGGCCGTCCGCAATACATACCATATTGATGCCGAACGTCGTCTGTATATCCGAATACTTATAGAGACAGTTGAGTATCGTCTGAGGGTCGTAATCCTTGCGAACTTCAATGACGGCGCGAAGGCCGCTGCGGTCGGATTCGTCACGGATATCCGATATGCCCGCAAACATCTCCTTTTTCTGTTCGGTCACCTGAAGGATCTTTTCAAGCATCGCCGCCTTGTTGACCTGATACGGCATCTCGTTGATGACGATCAGCGTCTTGCCGTTGGCGCCTTTCTCGATCGTGGTTTTAGCGCGCAGCGTGATTTTTCCGCGTCCGGTGGCGTATGCTTCCTTGAGCTGTTCAAGGTTCAACAGATAGCCGCCGGTGGGAAAGTCCGGCCCGGGAATCAGCGTCATCAGCTCCTCAAGCGTAAGGTCGGGGTTTTTGATGCGCGCAACGACGCCGTCGATCACCTCGGCCAAATTGTGCGGCGGGATATTGGTGGCAAGACCGACGGCAATGCCCGCCGCGCCGTTGACGAGAAGGTTGGGAAAGCGCGCCGGAAGCATGTCGGGCTCTTTGAGGGTATCGTCGAAGTTGAGCGACCAGCGGACCGTATCTTTTTCAATATGCGCGAGCATCTCCATCGCGATAGGGGAGAGGCGCGCTTCCGTATAGCGCATCGCGGCGGCGGAATCGCCGTCCATACTGCCGAAATTGCCGTGTCCGTTGACGAGCGGCGCGCGCATCACAAAATCCTGCGCCATGCGTACCATCGCGTCGTATACGGAGCTGTCGCCGTGCGGATGATACTTGCCCAGCGTATCCCCGACGATACGCGCGGATTTTCTGTGCGGCTTGTCCGGCGTCAGCCCAAGCTCAAGCATCGTGTAAAGAATGCGGCGCTGAACTGGCTTCAGGCCGTCCTCCACACGCGGCAGCGCCCTGTCCATGATCACGTATTCGGCAAACGGGATCATGGAATCGTGCATCATGTCGCTCATGGATACCGGTGTGACTTCGCTTGCGATGACTTCGTTGTGTTTAGGCATTGCTCAGCACCTTCTCTTTATAAAAACTGTCTTCTTTGTTGAAATTGGCGTGCTCGGAGATGTATTCCTTGCGCGGTTCGGTTTTGTCGCCCATCAGCAGCGTGACGAGCCTCTCGGCTTCGGCCGCGTCGTCGAGCTCCACGCGGTACAGCTTGCGCCGCGCCGGATCCATCGTGGTTTCCCAGAGCTGCTCCGGATTCATTTCACCGAGACCTTTATACCGCTGCACGTTGGCGTCTTTGCCAAGCTCGGCCTGCGCGGCCTTGAGCTCGGCGTCCGTATAGGCATATATGGATCTGCCGCCCTTGTGAACGCGGTACAGAGGGGGGCGGCCGATGTATATATGGCCTGCGGTCAGCAGATCGCGGAAATACCGATAGAAAAACGTGAGCAGTATGGCGCGTATGTGCGCGCCGTCCTGATCCGCGTCCGCCAGTATGATGATCTTGTGGTATTTGAGGTTGTCTTCCTCGAATACCCCGTCGAATCCGGTGCCGAGCGCAGTGATGATCGAGCGGAATTCCTGATTCTCAATCACCTGGTCCAGCCGTTTCTTTTCAACATTGAGCGGCTTGCCGCGCAAAGGGAGTATCGCCTGAAATCGGCGGTCGCGCCCCTGCTTGGCGCTGCCGCCCGCGCTGTCGCCCTCCACGATGAAAAGCTCGTTGTCCCGGGCGTCGCGGCCCGTGCAGCTCGAAAGCTTGCCGACGAGAGGCGCGCCTTCAAGTTTGCTTCGCTGGCGTTCCAGCTTTTTGGCTTTGCTGGCGGCTTCGCGCGCTCTGGCCGCGCGTACGGCCTTTCCGACAAGCTCGCCCGCCATCGCGGTATTGTTGAGATCGGCGAAGAACAATGAAAGCTTTTCCTGCACGATGCTTTCCACGATGGTTTTGACCTCGGTATTGCCCAGTTTCGCTTTTGTCTGGCCCTCAAACTGAGCATCCTTCATCTTCACGCTGATAACGGCGCAAAGCCCTTCGCGGTAGTCGTCGCCGGAGAGGTTTTCGTCCTTTTCCTTCAAAAGCCCGGCCGCGCGCGCATATTCGTTCATCACCTTGGTGTGCGCGGCTTTAAAACCCGATACGTGAGTGCCGCCGTCCGCCGTGATGATGTTGTTGACAAAAGAGAGTATATTCTCGTTGTAGGTGTCGTTGTATTGCATGGCGACTTCAACGCGTACGTCGTTCTTTTCCCCGTCGAAATAGATGGGGGTTTTGTGAAGCACGGTTTTTTCCTCGTTGAGGTACTGCACAAAATCAACGATGCCGCCCTGATAGTCGAAAACGACTTTTCTGGGCCGTCCGTCCTTCATCTGGCGTTCGTCGGTGAGCGTGATTTTGACGTTTTTGCTTAAGAAAGAGATCACGCGCAGATGCGACGAGACGGTATCAAAGTTGAAATTGACCGTTTCAAATACGCGGTCGTCCGGGAGAAACGTAATCTTTGTTCCGCGGTTTTTCGTGGCTCCGATTTCCTCAAGCCTTGTAACGGGGCGGCCGCTTTCGATCCGGCCGTTTCTCATGCGGCTTTCAAAACGCTGCTCGTATGCCTTTCCGCCCACGCAAACGGTGACATGCAGCCATCGTGACAGCGCGTTCACAACGGAAGCGCCCACGCCGTGAAGACCGCCCGCATACGTGTAATTGTCGTTGTTGAATTTGCCGCCCGCATGGAGCTGTGTAAATACGACTTCAACGCCCGACACTTTTTTTTCGGGATGGATGCCGACGGGGATGCCGCGCCCGTTGTCTTCGACGGTGACCGAATTGTCGGTATGCAGCGTTACGCTGATTCTGTCGGCGTATCCGTTGACCGCCTCGTCCACGGAGTTGTCGACAATTTCCCAAAGCAGATGGTGCAGCCCCTTTTGGCCTGTGGAGCCGATATACATACCCGGACGTTTCCGTACCGCGTCAAGCCCTTCCAGAACCTGTATGTCGCTCGCGCTGTATTCCTTGGCCATTCGTATGTCCCCTTTTTTGCATCACAAAATGTGGTGTATGCTGATATATACACCACATTATACTACCCTAAAATGCGCATGTTATCAAGATAGACAAATGGACGGTACGTCAGCCCTTGAACTTGACGAGTTCAACGCCCGCTTCCTTGAAGATTTCATGCGAAAATTCATCCGGATAAGGCTTTAAATAGACGACGCGGGAGATACCCGCATTGACGATCATTTTGGAACAGATTACGCAAGGCTGATGCGTGCAATACATCGTGGCGCCCTCGATGCTCACGCCGAGCTTAGCCGCCTGGATGATGGCGTTCTGCTCCGCATGGACGGCGTAGCACAGCTCGTGCTGCGTGCCGGACGGGATGTTCAATTTCTGACGCAGGCATTCGCCTTTTTCCTTGCAGCTTTTGAGCCCGGCAGGCGCGCCGTTATAGCCTGTTGTCAGAATCCGCTTGTTTTTAACGATGATCGCGCCCACGCTGCGATCGGTCTTGTAACAGCTGGACCACTTGGCAATGGTCCCGGTTAAGTCCATAAAACGCTTGTCCCACTTATCCATGCTTATAGCTCCCCAAAATCGCGCTGTATCAGCTGTATCAGCGTCGAAAGTCTATCACATAACCCGCCGAATGCGCGCTTTTCGTACACAATTCTGCGGAAAATGCCCACGGTAACTCTCAATTGTTTGCTCCATTTGCAGCGAGCCGGCTTTATGGCCGGACGCCGCGTAGTATGAACGGTGTTTTTTCCGATTTAGCAAGCATGGAGACGATTTTACACTCATATATTCAACGCATGGGTGAAAAGTCCTGCACGTTTGAACAAAATATATGAAACACGCTCAAAATGAAAAGAAAACGTGCGAATCACGTTTTATGAAAGACTTATTTTAAAATAACATAGGCAGAAGCGAGTTATTTTAAGAAATTACGCACTATTATTATTTGCCATCATTCTTGCGATATATTATGATAAAGCTTGTTAGCACTCGTTTAAAGTGAGTGCTAACAAATGCGAAGGAAAGTTTGTCTATAAATACAATCTATTAAGGAGGTTTAAAATTTATGTCCATCAAACCATTGGGCGACAGAGTCGTGATTAAGAGCCTTGAAAGCGAAGAGACCACGAAGAGCGGTATCGTTCTGACGGGCAGCGCAAAGGAAAAACCGCAGACGGCGGAAGTGGTTGCAGTGGGCCCCGGCGGCATGGTAGACGGCAAGGAAGTGGTGATGACCGTTAAACCGGGCCAGAAGGTGCTTTACAGCAAATACGCGGGAACGGAAGTCAAGGTTGACGGAGAAGAATACATCATCGTGCGCCAGAGCGATCTGCTCGCAACGGTCGAATAGCAAATTAAAGGAGGATGAACAATCATGGCAAAACAGATTAAGTATGGCGAAGACGCAAGACGCTTGCTTGAGTCCGGCGTGAATCAGCTCGCCGATACGGTGAAAGTGACGCTTGGGCCTAAGGGACGAAACGTTGTGCTCGATAAAAAATTCGGCTCGCCCGTTATCACAAACGACGGTGTGACGATCGCAAAGGAAATTGAGCTTAAAGACCCGTTCGAAAACATGGGCGCCCAGCTCGTGAAGGAAGTTGCCACAAAGACCAACGATGTGGCGGGCGACGGCACGACCACAGCGACGCTGCTGGCGCAGGCCATCATCCGTGAAGGCCTTAAAAACGTGGCGGCCGGTGCGAATCCGATGGTGATCAAGAAGGGCATATTGAAAGCGGTCGATATTTCCGTTGAAAGCCTCAAAAAGCTCTCGACGCCGATTTCCGGCGCCAAAGCGATTGCGCAGGTGGCGTCTATTTCCGCGGGCGATGAAGAAATCGGCGCGCTGATTGCCGAAGCGATGGAGAAGGTCGGCAATGACGGCGTCATCACGGTCGAGGAAAGCAAGACGATGAAGACAGAGCTTTCCGTTGTGGAAGGTATGGAATTCGACAGGGGTTATGCGTCCGCTTACATGGTGACGGATACCGAGAAGATGGAAGCTGTGCTTGACGAGCCGCTGATTCTCATTACCGATAAGAAGATCTCCAGCGTACAGGAACTGCTGCCCATACTGGAGCAGGTTGTCCAGCAGGGCAAGAAGCTTCTGATTATTGCCGAAGACGTGGAAGGCGAGGCGCTGACCACGCTGATCGTCAACAAGCTGCGCGGCACGTTTACCTGTGTCGCGGTCAAAGCGCCGGGCTTTGGCGACAGGCGCAAAGCGATGCTTCAGGACATTGCGATACTGACGGGCGGTCAGGTGATTTCCGACGAGGTCGGCATCGAGCTTAAGGAAGCCAAGATCGAAATGCTCGGTAAAGCCCGTCAGGTCAAGGTGGATAAGGACAACACCACGATTGTGGAAGGCGCAGGCGACCCGTCTGAAATCAAGGCGCGCATCAGCTCCATCAAAGCGCAGATCGAGGAAACCACGTCCGATTACGATCGTGAAAAACTGCAGGAGCGTCTTGCGAAGCTCGCCGGCGGCGTAGCGGTGATTCAAGTCGGCGCGGCGACAGAGACCGAAATGAAGGAAAGCAAGATGCGCATCGAAGACGCGCTTGCCGCAACGCGCGCGGCCGTCGAGGAAGGCATTGTGCCGGGCGGCGGTGTGGCGTCGCTGCATGCGGCGAAGGCCGTGGCCGAAGTGCTTGATAGCTATGAAGGCGATATCAAGACGGGTATGCAGATCGTAATGCGCGCGCTCGAAGAGCCTGTGCGCCAGATTGCGGCCAATGCGGGACTTGAAGGCAGCGTGATCGTTGATAAGATTAAATCCTCGGACAATGTCAATTACGGTTACGATGCGGCGAAGAACGAGTATGGCGACATGGTGGCCAAGGGCATTATCGACCCGACGAAGGTCACAAGAAGCGCCATCCAGAACGCGGCGTCCATTGCCTCGATGCTGCTCACAACCGAGAGCATCGTAACGGATATTCCGGAGGAGAAGCCCGCCGCACCTGCGGCTGGCGGCGGAATGCCGGGTATGTATTAAGCCGACGGTTATTTCAGCAAAGCGCGGAGCCGAAAAGGTTCCGCGCTTTTATAATTGGGCTTCAGCCACAATATCCCCTTAGTTTTACTGGGGAATTAAAAGGCTTATGGCAGTCAGAGACCTCCGATATTATGACAATACAGGTTTGACAACCGTATCAAATGAAAAAGGAGGTCCTGTGTTGTAAATGGCATTAAAAACTTATCACATGGCACGTGGAGCAGTGCATCGGATATTTAAAAAGCAAAAGCTCAGTGATGAAATCTGAACGGCATGCAAATCTCAAGTATCTATCACAGTGTTTCAGGCTTTGTTGAGCTAACGCCGCATAAGCGTATGGAATATTTCTCTTTTTTTGGGACAATCGTTGCGTTTGTTATGTTTTTTATGAAAAGAAGGCGGGCGGCTCGGCCTCGGCTCAGCCCTGTGGAAAGATAAACGCCGCAAAATTCGGCTCATTTCTTTTTCGTTGATTTTCAGGTATTGATCTCAGTTTTTTCTGATGGCTTTATTTTGTGCATTCATGCATATTTCCACCAAAACAGCACCTTTGATCATGGAAATCTTTTTGTACAGATTCTCAATGCTTATTTTTTATGAAGCAACGATCGGATTTCCGACGTTATTTTTTATGAGGCAATTCGCGACGTTGCTATTTTGCTCTTTTTCCTGTATACTTTTTAAAGCAAAAACGGGGGAATGATTCATCTTTTGACTGGTAAATTTGTGGCCAAAACGCCTGAAGAAACCTTATTGCTGGGTATTAAGCTTTCCCAATCTCTGAAAATGGGAGAAGTGATCGCGCTTTATGGCGGGCTTGGCGCCGGAAAAACAGTGTTTGCCAAAGGTATCGCCAAAGGGCTCGGCATCGCCGAAGATGTCACCAGCCCGACGTTCACACTGCTGCGGCAGTACGAGAAAGGCCGCCTGCCGCTCTGTCACTTCGATCTATATCGTATTGAGGACGAACAGGAGCTTGAACAGATCGGCTTTTACGAATATCTCGGCGGCGAAAATATCTGCATAATCGAATGGCCTGAAAACGCGGCCGGGCTTAAAGCGGATATATGCGTCCGCATCGATGGCTCGGGTTCGGAGCAGAGACATATCGACATTCATACGAAAGAGAGTTCGCATGATCATATTGGCTCTTGATACATCGTGCGGCGCCTGCTCAGCCGCCGTGCTTCGCGACAGCCGTTTGCTGTCTGAATCCTATATGAACAACAAGAAGACACATTCGGAAACGATAGGCCCTATGGTCGATTTCTGTCTCTCTTGCGCCAATACGGATATTACCGAGGTCGATTTGTTCGCGTGCGCTTCCGGGCCGGGGTCTTTTACGGGGCTGCGCATCGGCATCGGCATGATAAAGGCGTTTGCGCACGCGTCAGGCAAACCTGCCGTTGGCGTCAATACGCTGGACGCGCTCGCGATGAATGTATCGGGTGAAGGCGGAACGGTTTGCGCCGTAATCGACGCGCGCCGCGGAGAAGTATACAACGCCGCATATCAAAACGGCAAGCGCATCACGGCGTATTTGGCACAGCCTCTTGACGATGTACTGAGCGGTCTGCAAGGCCGGCCCGCCGTTTTTGTGGGCGATGCGGCGTCCCTGCACAAAGAAAAGATTCTCGGCGCTGATCCGCTGTTCCGCGTTGCCCATGAAGGCATTGTGATGCCGAGAGCGGGTTCGGTCGGGATGGCGGCGTATGCGCTTTATCAATCGGGACTTATTCAAAACGCGTACAGCCTGGAACCGTTTTATCTGCGTGAGACACAGGCCGAGCGCTTGCGTGCAGCGGACATCGGCCGATGAGCGTTATATACAGAAAAGCAGAGCGCCGCGATATCGGCAGCATTTTTAAAATCGAGCAAATGTGCTTTAAACAGCCATGGTCTTTTGAATCGTTATACTTTGATATATGCGAGAACGACATCTCATATTATATTGTGGCTGAAACAGACGGTTTAACTGCGGGTTATTGCAGTGTTCATTTGATCGGCGACGAAGGCCATATCATGAACGTGGCTGTGAGGCCGGAATACAGAAAACGGGGGATCGGTCAAGGCCTTCTCGAAGCGATGACGGCGCAGACGGGTCTGAGCCGCTATACGCTTGAAGTGCGTGAATCCAATGAGGCCGCCATCAGGCTTTACCAAAAGCTTGGGTTTGTGATTTTCGGCAAGCGGCCAAGATATTATGGGGATGAGGACGCGCTGATCATGTGGATGGAGGCGGCGCCTTGATACTTGACCGGCAAATATGTATAATCGTCAACATATGAATAATAAAAAGCAGGTATGGTTTTGTCAGCACAATGACCATTGAAATTGACGGCATTAAAATCAATTACGAGCGCAACGGGCAGGGCGCCGATGTGCTCATATTGCACGGCTGGGGCGCAAGCATGGAAACGATGCGTCCTGTGTTCGACGCGCTGAAAAACCGTTATCGGGTAACCGCGCTGGATTTTCCGGGCTTCGGCGGCAGCGATGTGCCGCCCGATACATTCGGCGTCCAGCAATATGCGGATATCACATACGGTTTTATCCGGCAGATGGGTATTGAAAAGACGCATATCATCTGCCATTCGTTCGGCGGTCGTGTCACGATACTGCTTGCGGCACAGCATCCGGAAATTGTAGACAAAATTGTTTTTACAGACGCGGCCGGACTGCGCGCAAAGCGCACGCTCGGGCAGATGCTGAAGATCTATTCTTTCAAGGCGGCGAAACGGATAAGCAAAGGCCGTATCATCAAACGCGTTTTGAAGGCAGCCGGCGTTGACGTTGAAGAAAAGGTCAAAAATGCGGGATCCGCCGATTATCGCGCTTTAAACAGCCATATGAAAAAGGTGTTTGTCCGCGTTGTGAATCAAGATCTTAAAGGTTATCTGCCGAGCATTAAAAGTCCGTCTTTGCTGATATGGGGAGAGAATGATAAGGATACGCCTTTGGAATTTGCCAGGATAATGGAAAAGACGATACCCGACGCAGGCCTCGTGGTATTTGAAGGCGCGGGGCATTATTCGTTTTTGGATTGCTTCGGACGATATATCCGAATCGTCAACACATTCTTCGGAGGATAACGGATGACGGTTTACATTCTCATTGCGGTATATATGATGGGCGCGGCCGCCATGGTATATGCGTCGGCGGGCCTTGTTCATATGCTGCAATTGGAAGGCTATAAAAACAAAAACCTTCTGCGCTGGATCAGAGCCAACACAAAAAAAGTATACAGGATTCCGCTTATCGTGACGGCCGTCGGCATTGTCTTAATGTCTCTCGTCAATATCGTGATGCCGTCTGCGGATATATATGCGTTCGTTCCCATTGCGCTGGCCGGCTTGTGTCCTGTTCTTCATGCAACGAGAAAAAACCGCGCTCAAAAGGCAAAAAAGCCGCTTGTTTATACCAGCCGCGTTAAACGGCTGTTTCTTATGCTTGCTGTCGTTTATGCCATCGTGGCTTTTTGCCTGTTGATGCTGGATATTTATGCCGCTAAAGATACATTGGCTTCGCATACGCCCTTCTTTATATTGATGCTGTTCATTGGCGCAGGCGTTGTGTGTGCGAACGCCGCCGCGGCGCCGATTGAAAAATCCGTCCAGCGCCGATATTTCAACGATGCCAAAAAAAAGCTTGAGGAACGACCGGATCTGATTCGCATCGGCATCACCGGAAGTTACGGCAAAACAAGCTGCAAGTTCATATTGGGCACTATACTCGCCGAAAAATACAATGTACTTGTGCCGCCTTCAAGTTACAACACGCCGATGGGGTTAACACGTGTCGTCCGCGAGCAGATGAAGCCTTCTCACGAAGTGTTTATCGCGGAAATGGGCGCGCGGCATGTCGGGGATATCAAGGAGCTGTGCGGCCTTGTTCATCCGAAATTTGGCCTTATCACATCTGTCGGGCCGCAGCATTTGGAAACCTTCGGCTCCATCGAAACGATTGCGTCCACAAAATACGAGTTGATTGAAAGCCTCCCGCCGGACGGCTGCGCGTTTTTCCCGGGAGACAACGAAATATGCCGCGGATTATATGACCGCACCGGAATCGAAAAAAAACTGTTTTCAATCGATTATGAAGGGAAATCGGACGTACGCGCCGAAAACATCAGAACCGGCAGCTTTGGAAGCCGTTTCGACTTGATTTTAAACGGCGAACGCGTCGAATGCGAAACGAAACTCCTCGGAAAACACAATATCCTGAATATACTGGGATGTGCGAGCGTGGCATACCGGCTCGGGCTGACGGCGGCGCAGATTCGTCTCGGCATACGCAAAATACAGCCTATTGAGCACAGACTGCAAATTTTGCCGACAGCCAACGGCATCACGGTAATCGACGACGCGTTCAACGCGAATCCGTCTGGCGTGCGCGCTGCCATGGAAGTGCTCAAGGGTTTTGAAGGGCGGAAGGTGGTCGTGACGCCCGGTATGGTGGAGCTTGGTGAAAGCGAGGAAAGCGAGAACCGGGCTTTTGGCCGCGTGATGGCTGACGCCGCCGATACGGTGATGCTGATAGGGCCAAAGCATACGCGGCCGATATACGAAGGGCTTCTGGAAGCCGGTTTTGATGAAACCAATATTCAGGTTTACAATTCGCTCGATGAAGCGTCCAAGGTTCTTTGGTCGTTTGTGACATCCGGCGACGTTGTGATTTTCGTCAACGATTTGCCTGACAACTATAACGAATAGAAAGGAACATTGACAATGAAAAAGAATCTGGCTGTAACATTCGGCGGAAAAACCGTTGAACATGATATTTCCATTATTACCGCCATTCAGTTGATGAACAGCGCGGATAAAAGCAAATACAATATCATCCCGATATACATTGACCGCGACGGAAAATGGTACACAGGAGAAAAGCTGCTTCAGATCGACGTGTTTAAGAAATTTGATCCGGAGCAGAAAGGCATAAAGCGCGTTTTCCTTTCGGCTTCCGCGGACGCCATGCTATATGAGTACGGAAAAAAGCAAAAACCGGTCTGCCGAATCGACGTGGCGATTCCCGCCATGCACGGCCTGAACGGCGAAGACGGTACCGTTCAGGGCTTGTTTGAGCTTTCGGACATTCCGTATTCAAGCGCGGGCGTTACCGGCTCTGCCGTCTGCATGGACAAAATCGTCATGAAAGCCGCTTTCAAAGGTTTTGGCTTTCCGGTGCTTGATTCGCTTTTTTTTGAGCGCAATGATTTTTTTACGGACTGTGATTCGGTATGCGCAAAGATCGAAGATGCGCTTAAGTACCCCGTATTTGTCAAACCGGCGAATTTGGGCTCCAGCATCGGCGTCAACAGAGCGGATAACCGCGACGCGCTTGTATACGCGATGGAAGTGGCTGCAAAATATGACAGACGCATACTCGTCGAAAAGGCTGTGACAAATATAAAGGAAGTCAATTGCTCGGTGATGGGAACGTCGTCGGACGCAAAGGCGAGCGCCATCGAGCAGCCGCTGACGTCTGGCCGCTTTTTGGGCTTTGAGGAAAAATACTTGAGCAATGGCAAGTCAAAAGGCATGAAATCGCTTGGGCGGATCATTCCCGCCGATATTCCCGAAGATATGGCGGAGCGGGTGCGTCAGTTATCGCTCGATATTTTTAAGGCATTGGATTTAAAAGGCTTGGTTCGTATTGATTATATTATCGACGAATCAACCGGAAGCTTATATGTGAACGAAGTCAATACCATACCGGGATCATTTGCGTTCTACCTTTGGGAACCTGCCGGCGTGCCGTTTGCCTCGCTTGTGGACCACCTTGTCGCCATTGCGGAACAGCAGATGCGGGAAAAGAAAAGCTCCGAATACGCCTATGATTCCAACGTGCTCCAAAAGGTGGCAAGCGGCTTTAAAATAGGGAAATAACTGTTTGCATACTGAAGTGCCCGAATATATAATAACTATATATTATCATAAACGGGAGGTATCATTCAATGGCTGACAACAATAATTCCCTTGGCATGGATGCCAAGACAGCCGGCTGGTTTTCGTACATATTATCCATTATCAGCGCCATCATTGTTCTCGCGACATGCAGGGATGATCGTAACGTGCGGCTGCATGCCTGGCAGTCTCTTTTTCTTGGCTGCTTTATGATAGCGGCTTATATTGTGCTTGCGATTATCGTTGCCATTGCGGCGGCGGCGTCGGGTTTCGTCTTTTTCTATTCCGGTTTCGTGTTCTTCTCGATATTGAATTGGCTGCTCGGTTTGGGCTGGCTGGCGCTCACGATCATCTGCATCATCCAGGCCTCACAGAACAGTATTTTTAAGATTCCCGTCATATATAACTGGGCGGAGAAAATGAAATAAGCGTCGGGTCATGTGAATTTGATTTGAGGCCTTAAAATACGCAGGCCTCTTTTTTATTATGTCACGGTTTTGGGCGGTACGCTTTTTCTTTGCTGAACGAACAGTCCGTTTATGTCATCCCATTCCGCATATAACACGTCTTCAAAGCTGTATATATGCTGTTTCAAAAGCATATCTTTCAGCCAATTTTCGTCGTACCCAAGCTGGTTTAAATTGTCGCGATCGATTTTTCCGTCCAGAATGACGGCGAGATTCAGGGGGGACGCCGGCCCGGCAATGCGGAGATCGCTTTTTGAGACACTGTGATATGGTGTCTTTTTAATTACAGTAATCACGCCGCTCGGTTCGATAATGGCATATTCCACCTCTCTGACGGAAAAAACATCTTTATTGCGCAGCAGGCTTAACAGCTCCGTAAAATCCAGTTTTTCTCTTTTGAGCACATCAAAATCAATAATGCCCTTTTTTATCAAAAGCACAGGCGATCCTTCAATGATATTGCGAAAACGGCACGATTTTTGCGTGATCCTCTCGATTACATACAATAAAAGCGCCCATAGTCCAATGGCATAAAGCACATGCCATATGGTTGTCCCGTCATATATGGCGTTCCCAAGAAGCTCGCCCATCACGATTGCGGAGATAAAGTCGAAAGGGGATACCTGCTGAACATGCCGCCGTCCTATTATCTTAACGGCCAGAAGCAGCGCAATAAAACCGAAAAAAAGCTCTATCGATAAATCAAGCAATGAAGTCAATCCATCACCTTCTTTTTGTCAGTAGTTTGCCTCTCGCGCGCATGTTTATTCGATTGATGGTTTGGGGGAATGCTAAGACTCACGTGCAAAGGTGCCAATGAACAAATGGACGTTGCGCCTTAATATGCTTCGGGTATCCCATGAAAAGGTGCGATGAAGGATTGCGTTTTGGCCGCATTGAGAATAAACTCAATTATCAGATAAAAGAAGAAATGAGTTCGTTCGTTGTCTGGCCGTGAGGCCAGTCCGAACGCTAACGATATTGTCAAACATCTTGATTTTGATGCCGATTTGTATGACGACCCAATATGTGATGCGGGGTGGTTAGGAGGAATAATGGTCGAAGTCTGTCTTCTTGGCTGCGGCGGCATGATGCCGCTCCCTCACAGGCGGCTGGCCGCGCTTCTAATAAGATATAAAGGGCGAATGATTCTGATTGATTGCGGCGAGGGCACGCAGCTATCGGTGCGGCAGGCGGGATGGGGGTTCAAAGCCATTGATGCCGTGCTTTTTACGCATTGCCATGCGGATCATATCGCGGGGCTGCCGGGCTTTTTGCTGACGCTGGGCAACGCCGGACGCACAGAACCGCTCAAGCTGGTCGGCCCAAAAGGCCTTGCGGATGTGGTGCGGGGTCTTTGCGTGATCGCGCCGAACCTGCCGTTTGACGTTCAAGCATTGGAGCTTTCCGAAGAAACTTCTATTCAGATCGGCGGTGTGATCGTGGAAAACCTGCCGATGACGCACACTGTTCCGTGTTTCGCGTACAGCTTATACGTTCCCCGGAGCGGGCGTTTTGACGCGGAACGGGCGCGGCTGCTCGGTATTCCTGTTTCTCTCTGGCACCGCCTTCAGCATGGCGAAACGATAACCCATGCCGGAAAAACATATCGGCCGGAAAGCGTGCTGGGACCGCAAAGAAGGGGCATCAAAATCACCTACTGTACGGACGCGCGTCCGTCGCGGAAGCTTATGCTTTTCTGCGGCGGGTCCGATCTGCTTGTCTGCGAAGGCCTGTATGGGGAAAACGAGAAGCTATCGGATGCGATTGAAAAAAAGCATATGATTTTTTCCGAGGCGGCGCAGGTGGCAAAAGAGTCGGGTTCCCGCGAGCTGTGGCTGACACATTACAGCCCGTCATTAAAGGTTCCCGAAGAATATATTCATGAGGCGGCGTCTGTTTTCCCGAATTCATTCTGCGGTTACGACCTGAAAACAGCCGCATTCCGGTTTTCGGAATAGTCTTTCATTAAAGAAAAACGGCCTATGCGGTTTTGCTGAAGCTTGCGAGGAACAAGCAATACCGTACAAATGACGGAAAACCGAAGGCTTTTCGACAAGCCGGGGCTGCCGATAGCATTTCGGCAGCCCTTCAAGCGTGGCCTTTGCTACTGTTTGAAGCCGCTGTGAAAATGGCCTCCATGCCCGCTGTTTTGAAGCGTATCGTTCGGATTATCAAACTCTGCGCCCAACGCGTCGGCGACGGCTTCCATGATTCCGTTGCTTGAAAATGTGGCGCCGGATACCGCGTCAACATCGACAGCCTGGGCGCTGATAATTTCATCGACGACGATGCGGCTTGCTCTTTCAAAATACTCCGTATCGTCTTCATACGAAATTATATCGATTTGTGCAATCTGTCCTCCGGAAACCGTTACCGAAACGGTAGTTTTCCCGCGAAATCCTGTTCCGCTGCCCGTATAGACGCCGTCCTTGTAAACGCCTGCCGATTGTGCGTTTGAACCGCTGCTTTCCGGTGCGGTTTCTGCATCCGGTGATTCGGATGGCTGTTCAACGGCAGTCATTGCTATGCCGAGCGCATCGGCCACGGCATCCATAATCGCATTGCTGCTGAAGGTTGCGCCGGTCACTGCCGACACGTTCGAGGACTGCGTTTCAATGATTTCGGAAATGACGGCGTTTTTGCACAAATTAACAAACTGCTCGTCATCGTCGGTTGAAATTAACTGAATGTCCGTTATGAAACCGTTTTGCACGCTCACCCGAACCGTTGTCGTTCCCCTGTATCCTTCGGCGCTTCCGGTATAGATACCGTCAGTATAAGCGCCTTGCTGCAAGGTTGCGCCGCCGCCTGACGTTGACAAAGGCTCGGAAGAAACGGATTTTTGGCTGACGATGCTTCCGGCATAATATAAACCGGCGATTGCGGCGGTCGCGATAACACCGGCGGCTAACGGCGCGACTTGAACGCTCGCGACGCTCCCCTTAATATTGCCGCGCGGGCACGAGCCGACGCATTGGAAACAGTCGATACATTCACCTGAACGGACTATTTCGGCGTCGGTTAATGGTATACCCATAGGGCAATGACTGCTGCATATTTGGCATGATCGGCAGTCGTTCGATTGCTTCTTCATGCGAAAAAGACGGAACTTTGAAACGATTGAAAAAACAGCGCCGAGCGGGCAGAAATATCGGCAAAAAAAGCGTTCGATGAGCATGGAACCCGCCAGAATCAGGACCAGCAAAGCAAAACCGATCGTGAATAAACCGGAAAGGTCTGACCATCCTGCAATTGTCGCGTATATCCCGAATATATTCCATGGGTTGACATTTGCGTCTATAGAAACCGATCCGAGTATCCATACAAATAGCATCAAAAATAATAATATGGCGTATTTAACGTATTTGAGCAGTTTATCCGCTTTATATCCGATTTTAAATCGGTTATTAAAAATCTTCTTAGATAAAAATCCGAAAAAATCCTGCATAGAACCGAACGCACACATATAACCGCAAAAGAAACGGCCTGTCAAAATCGTCATCGGAATTACAGCGGCAATGATCGTGATTTGCGGAAGCAAGCCGCCGATTGAAAACTGTCCGTTTGCGGCAGCCGAAACAACCGCTTTGATGCTCGAAAGCACACTGATAAAAAGAGCCGGGGCAGCAACAAAGAACAACAACTGCAAAATCCGTCTGATGACTGCGCCGTATTTGATATTTTTCGCCATATAAAATCCATCCTTTAACCTTAACTCAACCATTCATTACGAGGCGCAGATTATTTGAGAAGATTCAAACTGTTCAGCAAAGGAGAATCTGTTTCTCAGACCTTTTGTCAGAAACACGCTGCCGTCATTGCGAATGAAAACCGCTTCGACCTCAAACCGTTTGAGCAGTTTTTCACTCTCTTTCATACCAAGAATAAAAACAGCTGTCGATAATGCGTCCAGTGTTGTTGAACATTTGCCGATCAGCGTTACGCTTATCAATTCGGATTGGGACGGCATGCCTGTCCGCGGATCAAGAATATGATGGTACCTTTTGTTATCCTTGATAAAATAGCGTTCATTGGAACCGGAGGTCACGGCCGTTTCGTCCTTAAGCTTGATCGTAGCGAAAAATGAGCCTGTTTTTTTCATTGGGTTTTGAACGCCGATCGTCCATTGCGAATATGGATTCATCTGTCCCATTGCAATGATGTTGCCGCCGAGATTGATCAAGGCGTTGTCGATACCGCGGTTTTTGAGTATACGTCTGACTTCTTCGGCGGCATACCCTTTTGCGATTGCGCCAAGATCGATTTTCTGTCCGCGTTGAGCAAGCATCACGCTGCTGTTGGCTTCGTCGATCATAATGTCGTGATAACCGACAAGGCAGCGCGTATCGGCGAGTGTTTTCTGGTCGGGTATGTAATCCTTTTTCTTCCCGATCCCCCAAAGCTGCACAAGCGGTCCCATTGTGATATCAAATGTGCAGTCTGTCAATTTGGACATCTCCACCGATTTTTTTATGATATTCAACGTTTCGTCATGCACTCTGACAAAGCGTTCTCCCGCATGCCTGTTGATCATCGAAATATCACTTTCCTCTTTATATACGGAAAAACGGTCGTCGATCTCCATGACTCTCTTTGCAGCTTCAAGGATCACTATGGAATCGTTGCAGCGCGGTATAAAAATGCTGTTGACGGTTCCTAAAGCTTTAAAGATTCTGTTTATTTGCATCTGACGCCTCCCTGTTGTGTTTATGCAGAAATTATAGACGTTAATTTTGTCTGTATTCTTTTCAAATATAGAATTAATTATGAACAAACAAAAATGGGCTGGTTGGTATTTGACCACATGAAATGACTCTAATCCAGGGAGATATATTTTATCAATACATGTGACCGCACACAATTTGTCAATACACATAGTATAATATTAAGCCTTATAAGGCGTGATTGATAAGGAAGCGAGGAAAAAGTATGAATGCGGATTACCAAACGATAACGAATATACCCGCTGCCGGCAGTTGTATACCGCAGGAAACAGTGATCAACGACGTCAAGCTGGCGCACGCATATGTGCCTTTTCAAAAGATGTGTGCAACGTATATGCCGCTTGAAGGGTTGAGACAGGGAACCATATTTCCGCCTCTTGCAAATTTGTATGGACGGCAAAGCATAGGAATGGGGGAAAACATGTATGAGTAGAGATGAAATGCTGAGAAAATTAAGCGCCCTTGACTTCTATATCATTGACCTCCATTTGTATCTGAATACGCATCCCGACGATAAAGAAGCGATCATGAAATACAATGCCGTTGTAAAAGAGGCGCAAACCTTGCGGCAGGAGTTCCAGGAACAATACGGTATGCTGACAGCCGGAAGCGTCACCAAATATCCATGGCAATGGATCGAAAATCCATGGCCTTGGCAATATCAATTCAACTTTGATTTGGCGGGGGAAGACAGATAATGTGGATGTATGATAAAAAATTGGAATTTCCGGTCAAAATTAAAAAACCGGATCCGCGGATGGCCAATCTGATATTAACGCAATACGGCGGGCCGGACGGAGAGCTTGGCGCTTCAGTCCGATATTTGAGCCAGCGTTTTTCAATGATAACGCCGGAAGCAAAAGCGACTCTTAACGATATCGGCACTGAGGAGCTGGCTCATTTGGAGATGATCGGCACAATGGTCAGACAGCTTACTCAAAACGCAAGCATCAAAGAAATCGAAGACAGCGGCGTGGCGGCCTATTATGTGGAGCATGACAAAGCCGTCTATCCGGCGGGCGCATCGGGTGTGCCGTTTTCCGCCGCAGCCCTTCAATCCAAGGGCGATCCGATTACCGACCTGACCGAGGATATGGCGGCAGAACAAAAGGCGCGTTCCACATATGAATATCTTTTAAATATGGCTGATGACCCCGATGTGATCGGGCCGCTCAAATTTCTTCGCGAAAGAGAAATCGTTCATTTTCAGAGGTTTGGCGAATCATTGCGCTATGTTCAGGATTACCTTGAAAACAGAAAACGGTTCAGCACCGCAAATATCAAATGAAATGAACGAGATTTCATTTTTAAGGATGCAGGCAGCGCATCCTTTTTTATTTGCCGTTCAACAAAGCTTAAGCTTCCGCGTAGATTATTAATGGAGTTCTGCAATAAAACATCGATGATTTAAAAAAAGAAGGTGAATTGATTTGACAAACAAAATCAATATGGATGCATTTGATAATCAATATTATGCTGCCGGCATAAAGAAACGCAACCTGACCAGAATACCGTCTCGCGTTTCAAATGAGCGTCTCTCGATACCGCCGATTGATGAGATAACGGGAGAAAGCGTGATGCCGTCCGATTACCCGTCCGATTACCCGCTGGTACCGCTCATACCCGCGACCCGTCAAGATGTCACGCCGAATGGAAGCCCCGATCATTCGCAGGAGTTTTTACGCCGGCACATAGGGCGGCAAATGCGCGTGGAATTTCTTGTGGGCGCAAATGGAGCGCTCATTGATAAAACAGGCGTACTTGTTCAGGTCGGCGAAAGCTATATTGTACTGCGGCCTGCCGATACGGACGATCTGCTCATGTGTGATTTATATTCAATAAAATTCGCAACAGTATATAGATAAACGTTCTGAAAGGTACCCGGCCATACGTGATTTACTTACGCTTCATATCTCCGCTAACGGCGCTTCCGAATTTCGAAACGCCGTTTTTGGCGGAGAGAGAAGCAATTCAAACAAGGCGCTTAAAACGAAATTGCAGCCATCCAAAATATAGCTAAGCTTATCTTTGCAGTATGGTTTCCTTTAGTCATCGCTGTCATAATGTTTGCTGCCGCAAATTACCGTTTTATATGTGAATATATGAAACCGCTGTTTTTGGCTTATTTGTATAAAAATATAGGAGGCAGGGCATTCTATATGGAAATGGACAACGCAAACAGACACACGGATAAATTCAAAATGCCCCCAAAAAAGAGTACGGCTTTTAAAGTGTTGATTATCGTATTTGCCGTTTTGCTGTCGGTATTATTCGGATTCGGCATTTTCATTTGGATCAATTATCAAAATATGACGGGAGATTTGGGGTTTGATCCCAATGATATTAAAGAAGAAGATTCAGACGAGGGCAACTATCCGGAGGTCACATATCGCGGCGGTAACGTGTCCGAAATATCAAAAACACAGGATGAAATCGATATTCTTTTGCTTGGCGTGGATAACAGGGATCCCTCAAAATTTACGGGATTGTCGGATGTCATCATGTTTATGCGCGTCGATAGAAAAAACGGAACGCTCAAGCTGGCGTCAGTCATGAGAGATACGCTTGTTCCGATAGAAGGACATCAATACAACAAAATCAATGCGGCTTATAATTTTGGCGGAATTGATCTCGCGAAGAAAACGATCAAAAGTTATCTTGGGCTGGTGCCAGATTATTATGTAGTCGTCAATTTTTATGGTATGGAAGATTTGATTAATTCGCTTGGCGGAGTTGACATTGAACTGAGCGAACAAGAGGTGATTCATATGAACGGATCGATTCAGGAAATCAATGAGATTGATCCGGATAATGCTGTATCTCTTTTAAAAGGCGCGGGTGTCAACCATTTAAACGGAAGGCAGGCCGTGGCTTATATGAGGCTGCGAAAGGTTGGCACAGATGCCAAACGAATAGAAAGACAGCAAAGCGTGATGCTGAAGCTGTTTGTCAAGGCAAAAGATATTGGCATCGAAAAGCTGCCCGCATTCATAACCTCGCTGTCGGGATGTGTTCGCACGGATATAAAACCTGCGGAAAAGATGCTGGATATTGCCAAAGTAATATTGTCGCTTGATATGAATAAATTAAGAAAATTCCGTTTTCCAGACGAATATGAATATGGGTCCTATAAAAAAATGGATATCGT
>JAJUJH010000106.1 GCA_029265435.1 Clostridiales bacterium | reverse complement strand
GGCCTGAACGGGGAAAACGCCGCGATGGCGTTTGACGTCAACGCGAAACAGTTTGTGCCGATGGACGGCGTATTCTATTATATTGACGCGGGCGACGGCCAGATCAAAAGCGTGGAAAGCGACTCCGCGCCGAAAACGGTTGTGGCTTATCCGTGCAGCGGGTTTAACGTGAACCATTACGGGTTTTTCTATACGCGCGAAGTGGATGGGAAGTGGGTCTGCTGCAGCGCGGATTCAAAAGGCGAAAACGAGAAGGTGATCGACGACAGTGTGACAAGCCCGCGCTTTATGGCGTGCATGCTTAAAGAAAGCTCTCTGATTGTGGGGGAGGAGAAGTTCCGTGCCGCCGCGCAATAGGAATAGCCGAGCGGTATAGCAAAGCCCCTTCACGCATAGTATTAACTGACTGGGGGGCAAGGCAATGGGACTGGGCATAGACTTTACTGTGGTGCTGTTTTTCGGGCTTGGTCTCTTATTGCTTTATTTAACCGGATGGCTATTGCTTGCCCCCCTCAAATTCATATTGAAATTAATCTTAAGCGGTTTTTTGGGCGTGCTGGTTCTGACCATACTGAATCTTATCGGCGGGCCGTTTGGCATTTCCATCGCGATCAATCCGCTGAGCGCTTTCGTTGCGGGATATTTCGGTCTGCCCGGCCTTATATTGCTGCTTTTTTTGAAGCTGCTGCTGCTGTAATGCCGATCAAATGCATCATTTTGTCATATAATAGACTCAGCCTTAAAAATAAGGGAGGGTCTGTTTTTGCGGAGCTTCAAGTTCGCTTTTCAGGGCATTGCGGAAGCTGTTCGGACAGAGCGGAATTTTCGTTTTATGCTCGCTTTTTTTATGCTCGTGACTGCGGCGGGCGCCGTTTTTCAAATCACGCGTTATGAATGGCTGGCGGTGCTGATGTGCTCGGGTGCGGTACTTGGCACTGAAATACTCAATATGGCTGTGGAGGCGGCGGTAGACCTTGCCGCCGAAGGGAAAAGTGCGCTTGCGAAGAAAGCCAAAGACGCGGCGGCGGGTGCGTCGCTTGCGGTTTGCATATTTGCCGCGGCTGTGGGCATCATTATATTTTTTCCGTATATCAAAGCGCTTTTTTAATCACGGGCCGTTTCAAAACCGTTGGAGGATAGACTTGCCCGTATCGGGAACCATTTATCATAACCGGCCAGACAGGTTCTGTGCTGACGGAGAAAAAATGCAAATAAAGGAATGTATACCCGTATGCCGGAAGGGCTGAAAATGCGCATTTTCTGCTTGCTTTTTGAATAGACGCATGTTAGAATACTCCTGCTGTAGATTTTTAGGAGGTAGCAATTAGTGAGTGTCGTAGTGCTGGTCATCGAAATCATCCTTTGCTTATTCTCTTTGTTCATGATTGCCGTGGTGCTTCTGCAGTCCGGAAAAAGCGCCGGATTGTCGGGCGATATCGCGGGCGGTGCCGAGACCTTTCTTGGCAAGAGCAAAGCGAAAAGCTATGAAGGGAAGCTGAAGAAACTGACGAAGGTGGCGGCTGTTGGCATTATGGTGCTGGCTGTTGCGCTTGTGTTGATCCAAGTGTATGCGAACCCCGGCGAGAGCTCTTCCGGCGTTACGCCGACGGCGACGCCGAGCGCGCATGTATCGGAAAGCGCCGCTCCGTCCGGGAGCGCTGCTGAGACTGAAAGTGCCGCTCCGTCCGGGAGCGCTGCTGAGACTGAAAGCCCCGTGCCGTCTGAGTCCGCTGCGCAGTAAACATTCGTTTGTTCAACGCCTTCCCAAAATCACGGGAGGGCGTTTTTCATTGGAACGGGCTTAAATACTGCTGTTTTTGGGGCAGAATATGATTAAAGAGAGGTTATGGCAGGAGACGGAATTGGAGCTGACGGAATTGATTATCGACGAATTAAAAACGTCGAACAGGAAGATGGATTTTGACGAGCTTGTCAAAAGCATCGGCGCGAGTCCCGCTGACTTGAGGAGCGCGTTGGGAAGGCTTGTGGCGGAAGGAAAGGTAATCCGTTCGCCAAAGGGCAAGCTGTTTCTGCCGGGAAAATTCGGCTTTTATACGGGCCGGTTGGATGTCAAAAGATCGGGATACGGTTTTTTGCTGCATGAGCAGGGCGATATATTTATTCCTGCGGATAAAAAAGGCGGCGCGATGAACGGCGATCTTGTGGTGGTCAGGCTGCTTTCCGAAGCGGAAACGGAAAGGAGCCGCGAGGGCGTTGTAACGGAGATCATACAAGAAAAGGCTTTGCGCATCGTCGGTACGGTGGTCGGACGGTATGTGTCGCCCGACGACGACAGGCTCGACGACGTATTTGTGTCGAAAAACGACCTGAACGGCGCCCGCACCGGACAGAAGGTGGTTGTGGAGCTGAAGAAGCGGGGAAACGGTGAGCGCAGCCCCGAAGGCCGCGTGACAGAGGTGCTCGGTACGGCGGGCGATGCGGATGTGGAACTCAAAAGCCTGATCAGGCAGTATGATCTGCCCGAAGCGTTTCCGGCCGATGTGGAGGCGGAAGCGCAAAAGTCTGCGGGGCATATCTTTGACACGTCGGAGCGTGAGGACCTGCGCGGTATGAATATATTCACCATCGACGGCGCTGACGCCAAGGATTTGGACGACGCCGTGTCGGTGAAAAGGCTGGACGACGGGTATGAGCTGGGCGTGCATATCGCGGATGTGGCGCAGTATGTGAAAGAAGGGAGCAGGCTTGATAAAGAGGCGTTCAAGCGGGGTACGAGCGTATATCTTGCCGATACGGTGATACCGATGCTGCCGGAAGCGCTGTCGAACGGCGCGTGTTCGCTCTCGGAGGGTACCGATAAGCTGACGCTGTCGTGCTTTATGAAGATCGACGAAAAGGGCAACGTGCTTGAAGCCCGCGTGGCGCAGACGGTGATCCGTTCAAAGCACCGCCTGACATACGGCGATGTCAATAAGATATTTGCCGGCGGGCATGACGAGTTGGAACGCGAGTATGCGGACATACTATCAGACCTGCTCCAAATGAGGGACCTTGCCGCCAAGCTTCGCGCACGGCGTGAGGAAAAGGGCAGCATCGATTTTGAAATTGAGGAGACGGCGTTCAGGTATGACGCCGCTGGCCGTGTGATTGGCGTAGGGCCGCGCGCGCGCGGTGAAGCCGAAAGGCTTATCGAAGAGTTTATGCTGGCGGCCAACAAATCGGTGGCGGAGATGTATTACTGGCGCGATATTCCGTTTGTATACCGTATCCACGAGCAGCCCGATGAAGAAAAGATGCGCGCTTTCGCGGCGTTTTATGAGAATTTCGGCAAGATACGCGGCAAGATCGACAATGTGCATCCGAAAATGCTCCAGGGTATACTTGAAGATGTGAAGGGCAAGCCGCATGAGAATATTATCAATCAGATATTGCTGCGTTCGCTCAAGAAAGCGGAGTACAGCCCGGAATGCAAAGGACATTTCGGACTCAGCTTTCCATATTATTGTCACTTTACGTCGCCGATCAGGAGGTATCCCGATTTGGCGGTGCACCGCATCATCAAGCGCGATCTTAACGGGCGGCTGAACGGAAAAGCGATCGAAGCGCTTGCGGCTGCCGTTGAAGATGCGTCTAAGCAGTCCAGCCTGCGCGAGCGGGCGGCGATGGAGGCGGAGCGGGCTGTGGACGATATGAAAAAGGCCGAATATATGTTTGGAAAAGAGGGGATGGAGTTCGAAGGAATCATCAGCGGGGTGTCAAGAAATGTATTGTTTGTTCAGCTTGACAATACGGTGGAGGGTGTGATACCATTATCATCCCTGCAAGATGATTACTACGTTTACATCGAAAAACTGTATTGTGTCATCGGGGAGAGGACGCGGCGCAAGCTGAGCATGGGTGATGAAATGCGTGTGCGTGTGGAGAGCGTGAGCGTATATCCGCCGCGGATCGAGTTCACGCCTGTGCCATAACGGGCGGCAGAGAGGGATGTTTTGTGAGCGACGGGGTCAAGGTGCTGATAAAGAATAAAAAAGCGTATCATGAATATTTTATAGAAGAGACATACGAAGCAGGAATTGCGCTCGTGGGCAGCGAAGTAAAGTCGATACGCGGCGGAAAGGCCAATATCAAGGAAGCGTTTGTGCGGATAAAAAACGGGCAGGCGTTTATTGAAGGGATGCACGTCAGCCCGTATGAAAAGGGCAGCTATTACAACGAGGATCCGTTGCGCGAGCGAAAGCTGCTGCTGCATAGGCGTGAGATTGCGAAGCTTTACAGCACGGTTACCCAAAAGGGGCTCACGCTGGTGCCGTTAAGCGTTTATTTGAAAAAGGGTCTTGTAAAAATGGAAATCGGCGTAGCGCGAGGCAAGAAGCTGTATGACAAACGTCAAAGTATCGCCGAGCGTGACGCGCAGAGGAAAAAGGAACAGGCTACGAAGTTGGCCAGGTAAATCAGGCAACATCGGCTCAAGTATTTTGGGCTTTACCGTGGGGGCGTATTTGGCTTTCGACGGAGGTTTATCGGAATTGGATAAGCGGGTCGCAGTCCCGGAGTGCTGCGTTAAAAAGCCGGAACTAAAATTAGTTGCAGATAGAACTGAACTAGCTTACGCTGCCTAAGGCAGTGTAATGCCCTGCCGGCGGCACCCTAATCGCCGGGCTCAGGGTATCATTAACTAGGGGAACCGCCCTTGCAAAGCTTTGAGCAGGGGAGAGGCTTATGAAGCTACCGCACGCTTGTCCTGCACAAGGGGGCTTGCGCAGCGGGAAATTTTAAACCTTGTGCTGCACCCGGAGAAAGTCTGGTTTTGGAGCTTTCGGACAGGGGTTCGACTCCCCTCGCCTCCACCATATTGCCACTCTGTTTTTGATACAATGCCTGTATTGGAAACAGAGTGGCTTTATTATTCAAAAAGCCCGTAAAACAGGCACTTTTCGGGCATCCCTGTTGTTTTACCGTCTGCCGCCCATATGCAATGCGCTTCAAAAAGCCGTCCGAAAAGTCAAAACTGACGCTTAATTGCCGCTTTCACTCCGAGGAAACGCCAGCAAGCAGCCAAAATCAGGGGAAACGCGGGCGAGCAGGGGGGGTGTGCATTTTTCAGGGGCAGGGGTGTTCATTTTGGCGTTTGGGTGCAAAACAGGCAAAGAAAAACCCCGGCGGAATATTCCCAGCCGAGGCCGTTTTGCCTTATGCTTCGATTTCCGTCCCGTCCAAGAGCGTGAAGGTTATCTTACCGTCGGAATAAACAGTCGCCTTTTCCACTGCCGCCGACCACAGCGATTCGCAGAACCCGTCCAGCGTCTTTTTGTTTTGCTCCATCGCGTCGACGCAAGCGGTAAGCCGCACCGCCTGCAGCTTGCGCTCCGTGCGCTGCTGTTCCAGATCCGTAAGCTCCGCCGACAGGGCGCGATATTTTTCGAGAAGCTCGGTATACCGCTTCTGGTAAGCCTCCTGATTGCACTGCATTCGGGCGTTTTCCTCGATGTGCTGTTTGGTCAGCGCCGTCAGCACCTCAATCTCGCCGCGCTTTCGCCTGATTGCTTCTTCAACAGCGGAATGGTCGCATAAAGCGTCAATCGCCAAGCGGCAGTTCGCTATTGTTTCTTCACGGGCGCTCTTAAGCGTGTTCCACGCCGTCACAAAGCGTTCCTTGATTTCGTCCTCGGTCAAATGCGGCGTGGCGCATGGATCGCCGTTTTTGAACTTGCGGTTGCACTGCCAGATGGTTCGGCGGTATTTGCTGGTCGAATGCCAGACTTTTGATCCGTAAAATCCGCCGCAGTCCCCGCAGACAAGCTTTGACGAGAAACAGCTTGTTCCCCGATAGGACCCACCGAGCGCCTTTCGCCGGGCAAGCTCCGCCTGCACAAAATCAAAGTCCTCAGGATCGATAATGCTCTCGTGGCTGTTTTCCACATAATACTGCGGCACCTCGCCCTCGTTGCGCTTTATCTTTTTGGTGAGGAAATCGGTGGTGAATGTCTTTTGCAGCAGCGCATCGCCCTTGTATTTCTCGTTTGTGAGTATGCTCAAAACCGTCGAGGGCTGCCAAGTTTTCTTCTTGGTAGGCGTGGGAACGCCCTGCTCCGTCAAGGCCGCCGCTATTGTATGCGGCGTCATGCCCCTAAGGAACAACATATAAATCTGCCTAACGATAGCCGCTTCCTCCGGCACCACCTGCATCACGCCGTTCTCTCCCTTCCGGTATCCCAAGAAACGCGAATAGGCAACGGAAACTTTGCCGTCCGCCGCGCTTTTGCGTTTGCCCCATGTCACGTTCTCCGAAATGGAGCGGCTTTCCTCCTGAGCCAGGCTCGACATGATCGTGATCAGAAGCTCGCCCTTAGCGTCAAACGTCCAGATACCTTCCTTCTCGAAATACACCTCGACGTTCTTTTCCTTCAGCTTTCGTATGGCGGTCAGACTGTCCACCGTGTTTCGGGCAAAGCGGCTGACCGACTTTGTAACGATGAGGTCTATTTTTCCGCTAAGGGCGTCGGCAATCATCCTATTGAAGCCATCGCGCTTTCTTATATTTGTGGCGCTGATACCCTCGTCCGTATACACAGACACGAAAATCCAGTCTGGGCGCTCCTTGATGTATTTGGTGTAATAATCGACCTGCGCTTCGTAGCTGGTTTGCTGTTCCTCGCTGTCCGTGGAAACACGGGCATAGGCGGCGACGCGGCGCCGTTTCGGCGCGGAAACGGCGTGACTTGAAAAGCGCGAGGTGACCGACGCCGGTATCACTGTGACTGTCCGCGCCATGTGCCGTTCCTCCTCATTGCTTTCTCCCTTGCCGCCTGACGCATTTCGTCCGTCCAGCTTTCCCGCCGCGAACGGTTTTGCCACTGCACTGTTTTCGTACTTCCGTCCGGAAAATGATATTCCAGCCTGTTGTCCGGCAGCGCTTGTATATACAAAACACGCTCCATAAACGCGCCGTCGTCAAAAGCTTCGAGACAAAGGACCTCGGCGGATACGGTTTTGAGCGTGTTCTCCGGTATTTGCCTGGACGCGCAGTACTTTTTCCCTTTGAGATTGAACGTAACGCATATCCATACCATGCCGGAAGGCGTGGTCTTGCGGCGGTAGTTCTTTCCGCAGAGGCCGCATCGTATTTTTCCGGTGAAAGCCGTGACGGAACCCGGCTTGACCTGTACTCTTTCCGCCCTGCGGGCGATTTCTTCCTGCACCGAGTCGAAGGTCGCCCGGTCGACAATCGGCTCGTGCGCTTCACAAACGCGGTACATGGGAAGCTCGCCGCGATTGGTCTGCTTGCGCTTGCTCAGACAGTCGGTGCGGAACGTCTTTTGCAGAAGCATCTCCCCGGTATATTTCTCGTTGCGCAGCATCTTGCGGATTGTATCCTGATGCCACGAGCGGCCAAACCGCGTGGGCACGCCCATCTCGTTCAGCCGGTTGGCGATGGCTTGTTTGCCGAGGCCGCTAAGATACCATGAAAAAACGAGCCTCACCGTTTCGGCTTCTTCGGGTACGATTTCAAAAACGCCGTCCTTTGCCCGGTACCCGAGCATGGTGCAGTCCCACGGTTTGCCTTCCTCGAAATTTTTCTTGACGCGCCACTTTTGATTTTCGCTGGCCGATCGGCTTTCCTCCTGCGCGTATGACGCAAGAATGGCCAGCATCAGCTCGCCGTCCGCGCTAATGCTGTGGATGTTCTGCTCCTCAAAAAACACGTCCACGCCGAGCGCTTTTAATTCGCGCACCGTTTCAAGAAGCGTCACGGTGTTGCGCGCAAAGCGAGAAATGGCCTTTGTGACGACCATATCGATTTTCCCGGCGCGGCAGTCTGCGAGCAGGCGCTGGAATTCCGGCCGGCTATCTTTTGTTCCCGTCGCCGCTTCGTCCGCATATACGCCCGCATACTGCCAGCCGGAGTGCTTTTGAATCAGATCGCTGTAAAAGCTTATCTGCGCGGACAGGGATTGCAGCATCGCGTCCTTGCCGGAAGATACGCGGGCGTATGCCGCGACGCGCTTCAGTTTTGGCGCGGCGGTCGCCGTAATAGCCACTCTTGTTATTTTCCTGTTTGCCACCTCATCTCCACCTCCTTTAAGGGGTTATATATTCGCTCTGTAAGGGAGGTAAGTCAAGACGGTTCTCGCCATATGCTGCGCGGAGAAAGCCCGTATTTTTGGGCGGTTATGCGTTCAATTCTGTTGTAATCCGGCTTTGAAATCAGCCCGTCTGAAAGCCATTTCCTGAACACGGAAACGGCAGCTTTATACGCCATGACGGCTTTCTTACGCTCTGGTGTCATGTGTTCGCCTGCGCTTTCCGGGCGTTGTGCGCGCAATCAAGACAGCAATACTTGCTGTTCTGCCTGCCGTATACGATGTATGGTTTCGCGCAGTACGTGCAGACCTTTTTGTAGTACGCTTTCTTGACGCCAGCCTCCGGGTGTGCTTTCCACCATGCGCGGCGGCAGCTATCGGAGCAGAAGCGTCTCGGTTTGGCCTTGGGACGCTGCACAAGAGCACCGCCACAGAACGGGCAAACCGGTGCAGAGACATCTGTAAACGTCCGGTTAAGGCCATTGCGCCTGCAAAAGCTCTTGACCGTATTGACGGAGAGCGCAACAGTTTTAGCGATGGCTGCATATCCGCAGCCTTGTTTGCGCAGGCTGGTTATCTGTTGTTTTTGTTCCCTTGTCACGAAGAATCCCCTCCTCGCTATACGGACAAAATCCGTGCGTTTTGATGGGGGTTCCATGAAAAAAAGACCCGCGAAAGTGTAGAATCACAATCGCGAGTCTTTTTTCTGTCTGCAATCGGTTTAGAAACTGTCCTTTTTCTCCGGGTTATTGAAAATCCCGAACGCCACGCCCGCGGCTATGACCAGCGATATGAACTGATCCCAGCCGGGTATCTCGAATCCGAACCACGTTTTGACCACGAAAAAAAGAAGCGCCGCCAGCGCGCTCCATGCCACTGGGCTTTTCCATCTCGATTGCTCCATTTACTTTTCCTCCCTTATCCTTATCTTTTGTCCCGCGAATATGAGCGACGGGTTTTTCAGATCGTTCAGCTTGGCCAATACGTCGACGGTCGTCTTGTACCGCTTGGCGATCTCC
>JAJUJH010000036.1 GCA_029265435.1 Clostridiales bacterium | reverse complement strand
GTGCCGGATACTTTCCGGCGCGGGTGCCGAGGTGACCGGCTATGCGCTGGACGCCCCGACAAACCCGAGCCTTTTTAAGCTGTGCAAATTGGAAGGGGATATTTGTTCCGAAATCGGCGATATCCGGGATCTTGCCCGTTTGAAGGCCGTCTTTGACAGGGCAAAGCCCGAAATCGTGCTGCATCTTGCGGCGCAGCCGATCGTGCGGGACAGCTACAAAGAGCCTGTATATACGTATGAAACGAACGTGATGGGCACCGTAAACGTGCTGGAATGCGTGAGACTGACCGATTGCGTGAGGTCGTTCGTCAACGTAACGACGGATAAGGTGTATAAGAATAACGAATGGGACTGGGGGTACCGCGAGAATGAGCCGCTTGACGGCTTTGATCCTTATTCGAACAGCAAATCGTGTTCAGAGCTTGTGACACACAGCTATAAGGATTCCTTCTTTGCGGACGGAAGAACGGCCATATCCACCGCGCGAGCCGGCAACGTTATAGGCGGAGGAGACTTTGCAAACGACAGAATCATTCCGGACTGCGTGCGGGCGGCAATCAAAGGCGAGACGATCGTGGTCCGCAACCCGTACTCCATACGGCCGTATCAGCATGTTTTGGAGCCGTTAGCGGCGTATCTGATGATTGCACAAGCCCAATATGAGGACAGGCGGTATGAAGGCTATTACAACGTGGGGCCTGACGACTGCGATTGTGTGACGACCGGACAGCTTGTGGATCTGTTCTGTGAGCACTGGGGGAATGGAGCCAAGTGGGAGAACCGGTTTGTGGGCGGACCGCACGAGGCGAAGTTCCTAAAGCTGGATTGTTCCAGGCTTAAGTCCGTATTCGGCTGGCGGCCCACATGGAATGTGGCCACGGCGGTAGAGAAAACGGTTGAGTGGACAAAAACGTATATCAGCGGCGGCGATGTGAAAAAGTGCGTGGACGATCAGATCGGCGCGTTTTTCTCGGATAGAAAATTTTAAATTTGAGAATTGGAGTCAATATGTTTGAAAAGATGACAGAGGCACAGGCAAAGGAACACATACTTAGTCTGGTATCCGAATATTGCGATACGTACCATAATCGCAACGGCAGTTTTCGGCCCGGGCAGCGTATTCCGTATGCGTCGCGCGTGTACGATCATGACGAAATGATCAATCTTGTTGACAGCTCACTTGAATTCTGGCTGACGGCGGGACGATATACGGATTTGTTTGAAGCTGAGTTTTCAAAGCTTTTTGGCGCAAAATATACGGCGCTGGTAAACTCGGGGTCATCGGCGAACCTTATTGCGTTTATGGCGCTGACGTCGCCGCTGCTGGGAGACCGTGCGATACGCCGCGGAGATGAGGTGATTACGGCGGCCGCTGGGTTTCCGACGACCGTGGCGCCCATTATACAATATGGCGCAATACCCGTTTTTATTGATATGACGCTTCCGCAGTACAACATTGACGTGACGATGCTCGAAAAGGCGCTGTCAGACAAGACGAAGGCTGTGATGGTGGCGCATACGCTGGGCAATCCTTTTGATTTAAAGGCAGTGCTCGCCTTCTGCAAAAAGCACAATCTGTGGCTTATTGAAGACAACTGTGACGCGCTTGGGAGCAAATATACGCTGGACGGCGTTGAAAAATACACCGGCACTTTCGGCGATATCGGGACATCCAGCTTTTATCCGCCGCATCATATGACCATGGGCGAGGGAGGGGCCGTTTATACGGACGATCCGCTGCTCAACAAAATCATCCGCTCTTTCAGAGATTGGGGCAGGGATTGCATGTGCCCGTCCGGCACAGACGATCTTTGCGGACACCGTTTCGACAAGGAATATCGGGAGCTGCCCAAAGGGTATGACCATAAATATGTGTATTCCCATTTCGGATATAATTTAAAGGCATCCGATATGCAGGCGGCCGTTGGATGCGCGCAGCTCAAAAAAGTGCCGGGCTTTATCGAAAAGCGCCGCGCCAATTATGCGCGTCTCAAAGCGGGGCTTGCCGGTTTGAAGGACAGGCTGATATTTTCGGAGCCTTGTGAGAATTCCGTACCGAGCTGGTTCGGTTTCCTGATGACGTGCCGGCCGGGCATTGAACGCAGCAAGCTTGTGCCATATATTGAAAGCAAAGGGGTGCAGACGCGCATGCTGTTTGCGGGCAACCTGATCAAGCATCCGTGTTTTGACGAGCTGCGCGCGGCGGGCGAAGGATACCGAGTTGTGGGCGACCTCAAAGAGACCGACAGAATCATGAACGACACGTTCTGGGTGGGCGTGTACCCGGGTATGACGGATGAAATGATTGATTATATGATTGAAACCATCACAGACGGCTGCAAAAAGCTATGAAGAAACTCTTTGGCCTCGTCAAAACGCTTTTTGCCGATAAAAGGATCCGTTTTCTGATGGTGGGCGGCATCAATACCGGGGTGGGATATGGATTTTATGCCTTGTTCATTGCGCTGGGGCTCAATGCGTATCTCGCCACCACTTTTTCAACAATACTGGGCGTGATCAACAGCTATTTTTGGAACAAGTATTTTACGTTCAGGCAGCCCAAAAAATCGCTGGCGGAGGTTTTGCGCTTTGTGACGGTATATGCCGTCAGCTATGGCGCAAATTTGGCGCTTGTATACGTTTTTGTTGACCGTATGGGAATGAACTCGTATGTATCGGGCGCCGTATGCCTGTTTGTCACAACCATTTTGAGCTACGTGGGGCATAATTTCTTCAGCTTTAAGAAAACAACTTGAGAACCAACACAAAACTGACTTGGCAATTACAAAAATTACAAGTTAAAAATGCTTGAATAGGATTAGAAATTTTGTGATAAGGAAAATCGATTGTTTGATAGCAAATTTGGAATTGGTGTTTGGTAAGGAGAGAAAGCTATTATGAAGAAAAAAATTTCGGTAATGATTCCTTGCTATAACGAAGAGGAGAATATTAGGCCGATATATCTTGCGGTTAAGGAAGAACTTGAAACAAAGTTACCACAATATGATTATGAAATTCTTTTTATTGATAATAAGTCAAAAGATAGAACACGTATACTTATTCGCGAGATTTGTGAAGCAGATAAAAAAGTCCGCGCTATTTTTAATGTGAAGAATTTCGGACAGTTTAATAGTCCATATTATGCCATGTGCCAAACAACGGGCGACTGCGTCTTAACCATGTGTGCGGATTTTCAGGATCCTGTGGAGTTGATTCCCCAGTTTGTTGCGGAGTGGGAAAAGGGACATCGTGTTGTCTGCGGAATAAAATCGACAAGCAAAGAAAACCGATTTGTTTATTTTCTACGAAGCTGCTATTACCGTATTATAAGAAAAATGAGCGAAGTTGAGTTGATAGAGCATTTTACCGGTTTTGGACTGTATGATAAAAGTTTTATTGACATATTAAGAGGGCTTAATGATCCAATGCCATTTTTACGAGGTATAGTTGCGGAGTATGCGCCGGATCATGCAAATATCTATTATCAACAGCCCAAAAGGCGTGCGGGAAAAACGCACAATAACTGGTATACGCTTTACGATGCGGCGATGCTTTCTTTTACATCATACACCAAAATTGGTATGAGACTGGCAATTTTTACTGGCGGTATTTTTTCATTACTGAGTATGCTTGCCGCATTGACTTTTTTGATTTTAAAGCTGATATATTGGGATCGGTTTATGGCTGGGCAAACACCGCTGTTAATTGGTGTGTTCCTAATCGGTTCGGTTCAGTTGTTTTTCATCGGCTTTCTGGGTGAGTATATTATGACCATGAACAGCCGTATCATTCGCCGCCCGTTAGTTATTGAGGAGGAAAGGCTGAATTTTGACGCAAAAAGTGAAGATAAAAAAGCGGATTTGTAAAATAAACGAAGACCCTATATATTATATAAGGCGTCATAATAAATTGAAGACTAAAGTAGTGTATAGAGTTTAATTTTATTTTAAAATAGGAGGAAGGAATATGAAAAACAAAATTCAAGTGCTGGATTGCACATTAAGAGATGGTGCATATATCGTTGATTCAAAATTCGGTACTCCGGCAATAAAAGGTATAATTAAAAAAATGTCGGAGGCTAATATTGATATTGTGGAATGTGGTTGGCTGAAGGATTCAGCCCATAAAGAAGGCACGACGTTTTTTCATATTCCAAAGGATATTGAGCCATATATCACGGAAAAGAATCCAGGTGTGATTTATACTGCAATGATCGACTGGGATAGATATAATTTGGCACAGCTACCCGATTATGATGGAAAATCAATTGATGCTATTCGCGTTGTTTTTCCTCAGCAGAAATTTCGAGAAGGCATTGCACTTGGAAAAATCATAAAGGATAAGGGTTATAAGTTGTTTTTTCAAGCGGCTAATACTTTAGGGTATAGTGATTCGGAACTATTAGCCTTGGCAGAAGAAATTAATATGGCAAAACCTGTATCCGTATCGATTGTCGATACGTTTGGTGCAATGTACTCAAATAACTTGACGCATATCGTTTCATTGCTCGATAATAATCTATCTACTGCCATAAAGCTGGGTTTTCACTCTCATAATAATCAACAATTGTCTTTTGCCCTTTCTATGCAGTTTATCGAAATGCTCGCCTACGGCAGACGAGGTATCATTGTTGATTCAAGCCTTTGTGGGATGGGGCGGGGTGCAGGAAACGCAACCACTGAATTGATTGCCAATTATCTTAATCAAAAGTTTAATGCAAATTATGACATGAACATGATTATGGATGCAATAGATACATATATGGGATATTTTATTGAGAACTATAACTGGGGCTACTCTACGCCTTACTTTATTGCCGGCATGTATTGTACACATGTAAATAATATTGCTTACCTTCTGAATAATCACAGAGCAACCGCAAAAGATATGAGGAACGTTATTTGTGCCTTGCCTAAGAATAAGCGGACAAGCTATGATTACGATTTCCTAGAGAAGACCTTTATCGAATATCAAAAAAAGGATATTGATGATACTGCTGTGCTCAAAGAACTCAAAGAAAAGTTTAAAAAAAGGAAGCTCTTATTGATATCCCCGGGGAAAACGATAGTGACTCAAAAGGATAAGATTATCCGTTACATCAAAGATAATGAGCCTGTTGTAATTGGAATTAACGCGGCTTTTTCTGACTATCCTTATGATTATATCTTCTTTAGCAATAAAATCCGTTACGATTATGCAAGAGACATTTATCCGGCCTCTTTTCATATGACAAAGAGAATCTTGTCTTCCAGCGTGAAGACGGAACCCGATGACAATGAAATGGTTGTAAATTTCAACCTGTTGATTAAGCGGGGGTGGGAACACTACGACAATGCGATGATAATGTGCTTAAGGTTACTCAATAAACTGCATATCCAGGATGTGGCTTTGGCTGGTTTCGATGGATTTAGCGATAATTATTCCGATAGCTATTGCGATACGACGCTGCCTTCCTTAAATCCAAAGAACAACTGGAATGAACTTAATGAAGAAATTATGGATATGTTTATGGACTTTAAGGCGATGACTGAAAGCAGCATGAAACTGACTTTTGTGACCGATAGTAAATTTAACGCTGAGGTGCTTAAAAATTAAGCGCTGAACAATATTTGAATAATAATGTGATTCGACTGAAGGGAAAAGCAACAAAATGATCAAGGTATCGGACTATATCATCAAGAGACTGGAAGAGACGGGTACACGCCATATGTTTATGTTGCCTGGCGGAGGGGCGATGCACCTCAACGATTCGTTAGGAAAAAGCAAAATTATACAATATGTATGCTGCCTTCACGAGCAAGGGTGCGCTATTGCAGCAGAAGCTTATGCTCGTGTTTACAACCAATTGGGGTTACTTATGGTTACAACGGGGCCTGGTGGCACAAATGCGCTGACAGGAGTAGCAGGTGCTTATTTGGAATCCACTCCGATGTTTGTTGTATCTGGTCAAGTTAAACGGGCGGATATGATTAACAATCAAGGCGTGCGCCAGATGGGCATGCAAGAACTGGATATTATTTCGATTGTTAGATCTGTTACAAAGTATGCGGCGCTCGTTGATGATCCGCTAATGATACGTTACCATATGGAACGCGCATTGTTTGAAGCGCTGTCGGGGAGAAAAGGACCTGTATGGTTGGATATTCCTTTAGACGTTCAGGCGGCGGTAGTTGATGAAGAACGATTAATTGGATTTGTTCCTCCATTATCTGCGTCTCATATGTGTCTTGAAAAACAGGTGTGTCAGGTCATTGAGCGCCTCAATCAATCCGAAAGGCCCGTCATGCTAGCCGGAAACGGGATCCGGCTTGCTCAAGGTATTGAGGAATTTGAAGAATTGGTTGAGCACCTAAGTATTCCTGTTTTAACAACTTGGAATGGTATCGACCTTATTGAAGAAAGCAATCCATTATATTTCGGACGTCCAGGCGGATTAGGGCATAGATACGCGAATTTTATACAACAAAATTCAGATTTTCTGCTTTCCATTGGAGCAAGGATGAACCTATTACAGACCGGTTATAATTTTGATGGGTTTGCGAGGGCGGCTTTCAAGGTTATGGTGGATATTGATAAGAACGAGTTGCATAAAATCAATGTGCGGCCCGACTTACCAATTCAGTCGGATGCAAAGGAGTTTATCCGCCTTTTTATCAAGAATAAAAACAAGGTGATTAAAAAGGATCGTTCGCGCTGGTTCACCTACTGCCGAAAAATGAAACAGAAATATCCTATTATTAAAGAAGAATATTGGAAACAGGAAAACCTGGTCAACCCATATTGTTTAATCGAAATAATATCCAAATATATGACGGCAGAGGATATATATGTTTCGGGTAGTTCGGGGAGCTGTATCGATATTTCTATGCAGGCGTTTCGGGTAAAAAAAGGACAGAGGGTATTCTGCACAAAAGGCCTTGCCTCAATGGGCTATGGTCTTCCATCGAGTATTGGGGCGTGTCTTGCAAGCGGTGGAAAAATGACTGTGGGAGTTAACGGAGACGGCGGCTTTATGATGAATATACAGGAGCTTGAAACAATCCGTAGGCTCAATTTGCCGATTAAGCTTTTTGTTCTCAGCAACAAGGGATATGGGGCGATAAAAGCGACGCAGACCAATCTGTTCAATGGACATTTGGTTGCATGTACAGAGGATTCTCATCTTTCAATACCGCAAATTGCCGAAGTAGCGAAGTCGTTTGGACTAAAAAGCATGGTTATACATTCCAACAGCGAACTTGAGGAAATAGTCCAAAAAGCTTTTAAGTACGAAGGGCCTGTCGTCTGTGAAGTAATGACACCAATTGACGTAACGGCTTTTCCAAAACAAGTGTCATATAAGAAAAAAGATGGACAGATGGAATCTATGCCGCTTGAGTACATGAATCCACCTTTGAGCGATGAAGAAATGATGAATAATATGATTATTCCTTTGTATTTGAAAGAATAGGCTGAATGAAAAAGCATAATCATTTTTCTATTCATTTAGACGGAATGATATCAATACACCGAGTCGGCAGTAGTTTTGATACCCAAAGAAGTGAGTGAAATATTTGAATGGATTATAAGCCAATAATGGAGACTTGAGGATATCGAATAATATATATGAAAAGAGTTATTATAACTGGAGCGACCGGCGCAATTGGAATGGCGCTGATTGAGAACTTAATATCGGATGGAATCGAGGTGTTAGTATTTTGTCGCCACGATTCAAAGCGAAAAGAAAGAATACCCAGACATTCTCTTGTCAGCGTTAATGATTGCTCGTTGGAACAATTGGCTACTGTTGAGAACGAAACAGGAAAGCGGTACGATGTTTTTTATCACTTTGCTTGGGATGGGACAACGGGAAATGCTCGCAATGATATGTACCTACAAAATCTTAATGTCAAATATTCTTTGGATGCAGTTACAGTTGCTTCTCGTTTTGGCTGTCATACGTTTATCGGTGCGGGTTCACAAGCGGAGTATGGCCGGGTGGAGGGAAAAATCACATCCGATTTGCCCGTTCACCCCGAGAATGGATATGGAATGGGCAAACTGGCAGCAGGGATGATGACCAGAGTATATGCCCATCAACTGGGAATGAAACATATTTGGACAAGGATACTAAGCGTTTATGGCCCGTATGACAGTGAAAAGACAATGGTTATGTATACCATAAACAAATTGAAGGAGGGGGAGGTTCCGCAGTTTACTAAGGCTGAACAGATATGGGATTATTTGTACAGTGATGATGCGGCGGCGGCTTTTCGCCTTCTTGGGGAAAAGGGTATTGACGGAAAAACGTATGTAATTGGTCATGGTGATGCGAGACCTTTGGCTGAATTTATTAAGGATATCAGAGATGTCACAGATCCAAATGCAAAAATCAATTTGGGAGCTTTACCATATTCAGAAAAACAAGTGATGCATCTTCAGGCGGATATTAATGAATTGAAAAAGGATCTTGGCTGGACCCCCAAAGTGTCGTTTAGGGATGGAATTAATCGGATATTGCATATGGGAAATAAACGAGATTAATCTCCTGAAATGTTGGAAAGCAGATGATTATCATCTGTAAAGATAGAGAGAATGGCGGCCTAAAAAGATGAGTTTTTAAATGGCTTGGAAGGTGGAGATCGTTTTGCGGCAAAGAATCAGGGATTTTTTCAGGTTCATCAATTCCCAAAAATTTGAGCTTGCAATCACGATATTGACTTTCGCTTATCTATATCCAGTTTTAGATAGCGGATTTATCTGCGACGACTCATTTAACTCATTGATTCACGGCGCCGCCGTAAACCGCGGTGTGAGTATTTGGGATATGATCGCAAACGATGAGAAATACTGGTTTGATATCGGCAGAGTCTTTCCTCCGGGGCCTTTCATTCTTTTGTTATTCGATGCGCTGGCATTTGCGGCAAAACCGCGTTTATACTTCAAACTGTATCTAGTATTGATGACATTGGTCAATGTCTGGTTGTGCGGCATGGTGGTCGAGAAACTGACGCACTCAAAACGGCTGAAGCTTTTCGTGATGCTGATAATTCCTGTTTTCTTTCAAATAGCGCTTAACACGTTCAATCCCCTTTATGCGTTCCACGGCCTTCTTCAAAGCGTCATGCTGTTCGGGTTCCTTTCGATTCTGTTTACAGCATATTACCTTGAGAAGCGGAAGATGAGATATATGATATTGAGCGCCGTTTTCATGGCATGCGCCATGCTGCTGTACGAAGTCGGCTTTCTCTTCATTTTTATTATTGCTGCCATGGTTCTGATAAACAGAAACGGATCGTTTTTTGCCAGAGTTAAAACGATGATTCCGCAGCTTATTGCATTTGCGCTTATCCTGCTGATTAATGTATATGCGAGACTGACAGCGGAATCGATCAGCTATTGGGGTGTGGCTGTCAGCTTAAGCGATATTACGACGGTTGCAAAAACATTCATCAAGCAATTCAGCGCCGCGGTTCCGCTCACCCAAGCGTTTTTTGGCGGCCTCAACATGAAAGACGCTCTTTTGTCCGTCAATGTTCGGCATATGATTTGTTTGTTTTTTGCCGTTTTGCTCTATTTCATTATCTTCCGAATAAAACGGGATGACGATCAGGAAAGCGCGAAACCGAACATGTTGGTGATCGTTACCGGATTGATTTTGATTGTGGTGCCGTGTGCGCTTATCTCCGTTTCGGCAAGATACCAGAATATAGATGTTTACCTCGGCGTCGGTCATTTGCCGGTTTATGCCGAGTGGCTGGGAATGGCTTTTGTTGCCACGGGGTTGTTCTCGCTCATCGGGAAAAAGATCCGCAGCAACATATTGATGTATGTGCTGTGTGCCGTGGTTGCCCTGCCCATTCTCGTCATCAACATTAACACAATGGATGCCTATTTTATCTATATGAAGCCGCATTCGGCTGTGTCGAGAGACGTATATACCAATGCGGTCAGAAACGGCTTCTATGACGAGATCGATGAGAATAATTTGCTGGTATATGATAACAGTCCCCAGCTATACGCGCTCGTGAATGGTGATTTTTTTGCGACATATGCAGACCGCAAGATGGCGGCTTTGGATATCAATACATATATGCAAGGGCTGCAGGTGGAATCGAAAATGCCGAACAAGCTGGAAGATGGTGAGCCAAAGGCCCGCTTTACCAAAGAGATATATTATGATGCGGTCGGGGGCATTGTGCTGAAGGGCGATTTGGACGGAATCCGAATTAATGATGCGGAAAGCTCAAAGTCAATAATCTATTTAAGCGATGTCCGGTTATATGTGGATATGCCAAGCGGTACAAGAACGATGACGCTGCACTTTACAGACTGGAACGATGATGAGCGGTATTCGGAAAAGACGGTTGAGTTGGATTTGCGGGATGCGGCCTCGGGAGGGCATATCGTTGATATTGAAAGCAGCGGCTGGATTGATGCAAATTCTGTAAGGATTGAATGACAAGGACAACATAAATGCTGTTTGATAAAAAGGCTGCTGAAAAAAACGAAAAATCACAAGGAGTTTGGGAATGAAAGCCGTTTTAAATTACATAAAAAATAACAAATATGAGTTTGCCATTCTGATATTGGTCTTTGCTTATCTCTATCCAGTATTAAACAGCGGGTTTTATTATGACGACGCGCTGAATTCACTGATACACGGCGCGAAGGTCAATGAGAATGCGCATCTATTCGATTATATCAAAGGCGCCGAAGTGTATTGGTTTATTCAAGGCAGGGTATTCCCGCTTGGACCGTTCATTGTTTATCCGCTTTTCGAGCTTATCGCATATATGGATAACGGGGTGTTCTTTTATAAGCTGTATATTGTGCTGCTGACGATGGCCAATGTGTGGCTGTGCGGTGTGGCGGTGGAGAAGGTAACCCGGTCGAAACGGCTGAAGCTTTTCGCGATGCTCGTGCTTCCGGTGTTTTTCCAGATCGCGATGAGCACGTTCAACGCTCTTTATTCGTTTCACGGCCTGCTTCAATATGTCATGCTGTTTGGCCTTCTTTCTCTCATATTTATGGTCAATGCGATTGAAAAACACAAAACAGGCAGCATTGCGTTAAGTACGATTTTTATGGCTTGCTCGATGCTGCTGTACGAAGTCGGCTTTATGTTCATTATTGCGCTGTTTATTGTCACTTATATCGAAAAAGATAGAAAATTCTTATTGAGAATCAGATCAATCCTTCCGCAATTGATCATGTGTGCGATCATATTTTTTGTCAACGTATATGCGAGAAAAAACGCCGTTGTGGAAACTTATGGCGGGGTAGCTGTCAGCGTCGGAAGTATTCGTGCGATCATTGTTACTTTTTTGAAACAGTTCAGCGGATCGCTTCCGCTGACGCAGACTGTTGCAAGCCGCGCAGATCTATTGCAGGTAAACAATCATTTCGGTATTCAGCATCTTATCTGTTTATTGCTGTTTGCCGTTTTGGCGTATGTTGTGGTTTTGAGGGTTAAGGAAAACGACAGCTTTCAGCAGGAGGGCAAACGGCGTCTGGCGATCCTGTTCCTGATCGGATGTGTTTTTATCGCCATCCCTTGCGCGCTGATATCCATATCTGCAAGATACCAGGCGGAGATTCACTTCGGCGCGGCGCATTTGCCGGTATATGCCGAATGGATCGGCATGGCGTTGATCACGACGGTGCTGTTTTCGGTTATCGGCGGCAAAATACGGAAAACAGCGGTCATGTACGCATTATGCCTCATTATCGGATTGCCTGTGATTTTTATAAACATCAACACAATGAACGCCTTTTTTGATGATACGAGGGCAAGCAACGTTGTGGCGAGAGCCGCTTATGAGAACGCAATCAAAGACGGCTTTTATCAAGAAATCGACGAGAGCAGTCTGCTGGTTTACGACAACAGCCTGCAGAATTACGCGGTGCCCAACAAAGATTTCTTTGCCAACTATGCCAATCGAAGGATTGCGGCTCAGGATATCGGCTCCTATATCGAGGCAGTTAAAAACGCCGCAGTGGATAAAAAGACTTTTTATACAAAAGAGATATTTTATGACGCTGAAGGCGCTATCGTTTTAATGGGAAATTTATTGCCGCAGGCTGATGGTTCGGGAACAAATTGCTTTATCACAAATGCCAGACTTTATATTTACGTGATGAATACAAGCGATGCACAACTTACGGTTTCGTATAACGATTACAGCGGTTCTTATAATTACGTAAAAAAACAATATAAAATAAGAATGGATGAAAGAAAAAAGAAGGGGGCTATCATATCGCTTGAAAGTGATGGATATATTGACATAAATTCCATAGCTGTCCGGTAGATAGAACCATTCAGTTTCAAGAACAGTCAAAAAACGGTAAGAGATGGTTATTTTACCTCATGATACCCTGTACAATCTGGCATGCAAAGCTTGAAACAACTTATCATTGTTGATATAATTTCAGTATTGGTATAAACGAATTTAAATATTCTATTTTGCAGATTGTTTGCAATCATAATCATATTGGCGATTTATTCATCTTGCATAGCATTATTGCAATGCAAGGGCTTTTTGCTTTGCTCGATGATTTTTTTGTATTGTCAATTGGGAAGGGGAGATTGGTGGTGGATAATTATGATAGAGCCCGAGAGAAATTATTGGCTTTGCGGGAGAAGATAGAACAGGATAAGGACTCAATAAATCGCAATAAAAGTGGTAAAATTGCAAAGGTTATTCAATCAGCGCTCATTTCGCTGTTCTTTGTGTTCACATTGATAGTGTACGGCCCCATCACATTATATCTTAATAATATTAATGAGTTATGGTTTTCCCTTTCGTATGTTGTTGGCCCTGTTGCGTTCTGGGCTTCAGTGGTGTTCGTAGCGCTTTTTGCGATCTCCGCGATGACAAAGAATAAAGCCCATGACATAATCATTTGTATCATATTTGCTTTGGGTATCGGGTTTTTTATTCAGGGAAATTTCATGAATGTCCAATATGGTGTTTTAGACGGACAGGAGATCAATTGGAGCCAGTTTACCGGGTGGGCAATACTGAATACACTTATATGGATAGCGTTGCTGATATTTCCGATTGTGTTGTGGAAAATTAAAAAAGAATTATGGAATCGCCTGACAATATTGATGTCGGCTCTATTATTGCTGTTTCAAGCCGTTTTATTGGCTGTTTTTCTGTTTACTACACCATCTAAGACAGCAAAGCTATACTATTCATCGGATGGAATGCTTGAATTAGGGAAGAAAAAAAACACTGTCGTTTTTCTTCTGGATACTTTTGATGTCAGTTATTTCAAGGAGATACTCGAACAATCGCCGGAGTTTTGCGAGCCTTTGGATGGGTTCACCTTTTTTGAGAATTGCGTAGGGTCGTACCCCACCACCAAAGGGGCGGTTCCTTATTTACTGACTGGGCAGTACTACGAAAATGAAAAGCCATATGATGAATATATCAACGAAGCTTTTCAAGACAACAAGTTTTACGAAACTCTTTCGAACGATGGATATGATACGCGATTGTTCACAGAGGATTACTTTGCTCCGACGCAAGCCGCCGACGCATCCAATGCACAGCCATTCCAATATGGCATAGAGAACTTGCAATCTGCGCAATACGGCGTTACGTCTTACGCGGAATTTTCGTCGATGATGGCGAAATTTACGGCTTTTAGTTATTTTCCGCACATCACAAAGCCAATGTTTTGGTTTTACAGCGGCGATTTTGATGCTATCAAACAAGTTGTGAACGGAAGCCCGGTTTGGAAAATGGATGACCCGGGTTTTTATATGACGCTCAAGGACGTCGGCTTAAGCTTATCCGAGAAGGATAACGCATTCCGTTTTTATCATATGTATGGCATACATCCGCCGTTTACAATGAATGCGGATTGTCAATATACAGAAGAATCAAACGTTCAGGAGCAGGCGAAGGGCTGCTTAAACATTATCTACGAATATATCGCACAAATGAAACGGCTGGGGGTTTATGATGATGCGACAATCATCATAATGGCAGACCATGGTATTGCGGATTCGAACCTGCTGCATCAACCGCTTTTCATTATCAAAAGGCCGGGAGCAACGGGCAGCTTACAGATTTCCGATGCCCCCGTTTCTCATTCGGATTTTATACCTACGATACTCCAATTAGCGGGATTGGACTATGCGGATTACGGAATGTCCGTGTATGAAGCTGGTCAAAATACTGACCGTGAGCGAAGATATCTTTGTTACATTTGGGATGACGGATGGGCCGACCAATACCTCCCTGCGATAACTGAGTATCTGGTACACGGGCCGGCTGATGATTATACGTCTTATACTCCCACAGGAAAGCGTTTTACAAATAAAGGGGTTGAATCAATCATAGCGACTTATCAACTGGGAGATACGATTCCGGCTTCGGACCCGCTTTTTAATCAGTATTATTTGATGGGTATTGGCGCTTGTGAAGTCAATCCTGGCGGCGATTTCAGATGGACGCTTGGCAGCAGGGGCTATTTTGCTTTCAGAGCGGATACCGATTGTAGAAACGGTCTTGTAATTAAATTCAATCTGCGGCGCGTATATGCGGGGGAACAGCGCATGGTCGTCAATTGTGGCGAACAGGTCATTTTTGACGAGCGCATTGCAGATGGTGCGCAGTCAGTTTCTTTTACAGTTCCGGCATCGCTGATTTCTCAGAATAACGAAGTCTTTCTGACGTTTACGTTCCCCGATGCAGTCAGCCCTTTTTCCCGCGGTGAAAGCGGGGATATGAGAGAACTGGCCTTGGCATTGACATCGATATATGTGGGCGCTTGCGAATAAATGAAATAATAACGGAGTCAAGCATGGATATAATCAATACGATAATTGGTGTGCCTTTGGGATGGCTGATGTGGCTATGTCTGTCCATAGTGAGCAACTATGGGATTGCCATACTGATATTTACTTTGCTCACAAAGGTTATTTTGCTGCCTTTAAGCTGCTGGGCCCAGAAAAACTCGATAAAAATGGTGAAAATTCAGCCAAAGCTTAACGAGGTGGCGGCGAAATATGCGGGCGATCGTGACAAAATCGCGGAAGAACAGCTGGCGCTGTATAAAAAAGAGCATTATCGCCCTTTGGCGGGTTTGATACCGCTGCTGATTCAGATTCCCATCATACTTGGGCTTTTGAGTGTGATATATAACCCGCTGCAGCATCTTTTGCATTTGGATCCGAGGGTTATCGGCGCATTGACAGAGTATGCAGGAAAATTGTTGAACAACCCGGATTTGGGTTTGGCGGCACAAATCAAAACGCTTGAGCTTATACAAAATCCGGCCTATACGGACTTGTTTTTTTCTTTAAAGATACCCGGCGGAGCTGAGGCAATTACCCGGATACAGATGATGGATCTTAATTTTCTGGGAATAAACCTGTCGCAAACACCCGATTTATCCGAATTCAATTCCCTGCTGCTTCTGCCTTTGCTGTCGGGAATGAGTTCTTTTGCGCTTTCATGGTACCAGAACAAGGTGAACGTGCTGCAAAAGGAACAGGGATGGTTGACACGCTGGGGTACGGCGATATTTCTGACATTGTTTTCTGTGTATTTCGCTTTGATCGTACCGGCCGGAATCGGAATCTACTGGATATTCGGCAACTTGCTTTCGATTGTTGTAACATGGTTGGTAAACCGATTGTATGATCCGAAGAAGTATATCGATTATGATGCGCTTGAGAAGAGCAAAGCGGCTTTGGCGCAAAGCAAGGCGATGGTCAAAAAACAGCGCTTGACTGACGAGCAAAAAGAGCGCGCAAAGGCAGACTACAAACGTTTCTTTGCGCTGGAGAATAAAATGAGACTTGTGTTTTACTCTGAAAAAAGCGGGTATTACAAGTATTTCGCCAGGGTCATCGATTATATACTTCAACATTCCGAAATTGTCATTCACTATGTGACCAGCGATCCAAATGATGCGATATTTTCGAAGAATCATCCGCGAATTATTCCGTATTTTATCGATGACAAACGGTTGATTATACTATTTATGAAAATCGATGCGGATATCGTGGTTATGACAATGCCGGATCTGCAGCAGATGTATTTAAAGCGCTCGTTGGTGCGCAAAGATATTGAATATATCTATATGTTTCATTATCCGCTCAGCACGACAATGGTGCTGCGCAAGGGTGCGCTTGACCACTATGATACAATATTCTGTGTGGGACGTTTTCAGTTTGATGAGATCAGGCAAACGGAGGCTTATTACAGCCTGCGCGAGAAAAAGCTGATAGAATGCGGATATGGATGGCTTGAACAGTTGAAAGAGGATTATGATGCTTCTCATTCTCACCATACTTGTTCTCCCAAGGATCAAAAGAAGATTTTGATCGCTCCGTCCTGGCAGGAGAACAATATACTTGACAGCTGTATTGATGAGATACTCAGCGTTCTCTTAAATCAGGGCTTTAAGCTGACAGTTCGCCCGCATCCCGAATATGTCAAACGATATGGGCATAAAATGCAGGCTATCGTTGAACGTTACTGCGCAGTGGACGAAAACCAACTGAATTTTGAATTGGATTTCTCACAAGCCGATTCGCTTTTTAATTCCGATATCGTGATCAGCGACTGGTCTGGCGCGGCATACGAATTCGCTTTTGTGACGGAAAAGCCGGTTGTATTTATCAATACTCCGCCCAAGATCAATAATCCGGAATTTGACGTGATAGAGGCAAAGCCGTTGGAAATTACTCTTCGGTCTCAGATCGGG
>JAJUJH010000116.1 GCA_029265435.1 Clostridiales bacterium | reverse complement strand
TTCGAGCTTGCGAGGAACAAGCAAAACTGGAAAACTGTCGGAAAACCGAAGGTTTTTCGACAAGCTGAAAGCCAAAGCGGTTTTTGCATTGACTTTAGGTTTTTATTTCGCTTAATTGTTATACGATTTGCGTACGATTTTTCGCACGATGTCCGCGTATGTCTCGCAAAGCTCGTTGGCAAACTCCTCTGTGTCGCCCTCGGCGCGGACAATGATGGCCGGCCTTGTGGCATGCGGGCAGATATAGCTGTAGCCGCCCTGCACATCGAGCCGTAAGCCCTCGCTCGCATACGCGCCGCCGCGCGCGTACATCGTTCCGATCACCCTGCCGATGTCGTCAAAATCGCAGCTCACCGCCTTCACCTTTGTGTAAGGCCGTCCGATGACGGACGCCGTCTCGTCGGCGGTGACGCCGCTGCGCGCCATGTGCTCTGCCAGCCGGCAGACGCCGAAATACCCGTCGTACAGCACTCGCCGCTGGTCGGCCGTCAGATCCGCCGCCGCTTCCTCCTCCGATGCGAACTCATATTTCACATTCAGCACGTCCGCCGCAGCCAGCACAGCGCGCGAAACGCCGCTCGGAAGACTGACAACCGGCTTGTTCAGGCTGTTGAACACGAGATAATAGCAGAGTGCCTGCCACTCGTCGGGGTTCATCACGCGGCCGCTCGGCAGATACAGCGCGCCGACGCTTCCGTTCTTCGTAAACCGCACGCCAAACGCGGCGTTCTGCGCCCGCATCGCCGTTTCCATATCCATACCGTTCAGATCCGCAGTGCGCAAGCCGCACGTTTCAAACAGTCGCGCCGCAAACGCATCCGCTTCGCGTCCTCCCGCCACCAGTACGCAGAGTCCCGACGCTTTGACGGCGCTCCAGTCGATCTTCTGCGAAACGGCGTTGATGTACAGGCTTTCCGCCGCCCCGACCCATGTCTCCCTGCCGCATTGCGCGGACGCGAGCATCTCGCCCTGCGTAAAATAGCGCGATTCGATCTTCTGCCGCGTCTTTTTGCTCAGCAGGAACAGCGACGGCTCGAATATATCCGCGTAAAGCCGCTGCTTGCCGACGCGGAGCATCAGGCATAGGTCGCTTTGCATCATATCGGCCACAAGCGCCGCAACGGGCCGCGTCACACCGTTCAGCGCGTATACGTCCGCGCCGCTCATCATCAGCAGTCCGGCCGCCGTTTTGAGCGCCGCGTGGCTGATGGCGCTGCTGTCCGCGCAGACCGTCACGCTTTTTCCCGAGGCGTATTCGCCGACCGCTCCGAAAATGCGTCCCAGCTTGAGCGGCGTCAAATCCACGCCCAAGTCGCCCGCAAAGCCCGTCTTGCCGAAAATGCCCGTGTGTTCGCCTCGTCCCCATACGATGTTTTCGCCCACGGCGGTCCCATAGCCGATCTCCTTTTCGGGCCATATGCGCACGCGCGGCGATACGCGGCTGTCTCCCGCAATCTCACAATGCTCGCCGATCACGGCGCCTTCGTAAAGCCCCGCGCGCTCTCCCACGGCGCATCGCGCCGCCACCACGCAGCCGCTGAGCTTCGCGTGCCGCCCGATGCGTACGCCGCTGTGCAGCACGCTTCGTTTCAGGTTCGCATACGCGCCGACATGCGAATACGCCCCGACACACGAATACTGTCCGATTTTTGCGCCGTCTCCGATCGTTGCGCCCTCTCCGATGAACCCCGGAGACTGTATCAGCGCCGAGCTGCTGAGCGTGACGCCGGGCCCCACCCATATGCCGCCCACACAGCGCCCGAGTATATTCACGCCCACAGTACCCTTCAGCATGTCTTCGTGCGCGCGGATATAGCTTTCGATATTGCCCACATCGCACCAGTACCCGTCCGCCACATGACCGTATATTTTCATGCCTTTGCTCATCATGAGCGGAAACAGGTCTTTCGCGAAATCAAAAGTCTGTCCCTTGGGCACAAGATCCAGCACGTCGGGCTCCAGCACGTAAAGCCCCGTATTGATGGTGTCCGAAAACACATCCTCCCAGCCGGGCTTTTCCACAAACCGCTCCACAAAGCCGCCGCCGTTTGTGATCACCACTCCGTAGCCGGTGGGGTTGCCCATGCGCTTTAATACGATCGTCGCTTTCGCACCGCTTTTTTTGTGCGCCTCCACCGCTTTTGTCAGATCGATGTCGGTCAGCGCGTCGCCGCTGAGCACAACGAAAGTGCCGTCAACAAACCCCGCCGCATTCTTCACGCCGCCCGCGGTGCCGAGAGGCACATCCTCTATATAATAGTCAATATACGCATTCTTTGGCGGATGCTCCTCGAAATAACCGGTAATCACCGAGGGCTGGTATCCGAGCGTAAACGCCATCTCGCTTATTCCGTGCTCCAGCAGCAGCTCTATCGTATAATCGAGCATCGGTCTGTCGAGCAGCGGAACCATCGGTTTCGGCGTGCCGCAGGTAAGCGGGCGAAGACGCGTTCCTTCACCGCCGGCCATCACAATCGCTTTCATCATCACACTCCCCTGTCTTTGAACCCGTTTGGGTCCGATAAAACGGACAGCGTTATTATGCGCCAAACAAACCGGCGGTATTCTTTTTGAGCGCCATTTGAAACGGGCGCCGTTTATTCCATTAAAAAAGCGCCGGATGGGCCGGCGCTCCAGCTTGTCGAAAAACCTTCGGTTTTCCGCCAGTTTTCCGGTTTTGCTTGTTCCTCGCAAGCTCGAAACGGCGCAAAACCGCAAGGTGTGGGCGGCGCGGGCAAAGCCCGTCTTGCCCACATATTATTATTTCAGCTTTATTGACAGTCTGAAGCGCCGGATGGACCGGCGCGCCGTTTCATTACAATATATGCTTTTGCAGGTCGTTGTCCTTGATCTGCTCCTTCAAATGCTCCTTCACATACGCCGCGTCGATCACGACGTCGATCATCGGATGGTCGCCGCCCGCGTTATACGATATATCCTCAAGCAGGTTCTCGATCACGGTATGCAGCCGCCGCGCACCGATGTTTTCCGACGTTTCGTTGACCATCACGGCGTACCGCGCGATTTCGTCGATGGCGTCTTCCTTGAAGGTCAGACGCACGTTGTCCGCCTCAAGCATCGCCTGATACTGCTTGATAAGCGCGTTTTTCGGCTGCGTCAGTATGCGCTTCAAGTCCTCGCGCGTCAGGTTCTGCAGCTCCACCTTGATGGGAAAACGGCCCTGCAGCTCCGGAATCAGATCGGATATTTTCGCCACATGAAACGCGCCCGCCGCAATGAACAGCATATAGTCCGTCTTTACGGGGCCGTATTTTGTGACCACCGTCGAGCCTTCCACGATGGGCAGAATGTCCCTTTGCACGCCCTCGCGCGACACGTCCGGCCCCTGCCCCATGTTTTTGCCCGCGATCTTGTCGATCTCGTCGAGGAATATGATGCCGTCCTGCTCGGCGCGTTCCACCGCCGTACTGATCACCTCGTCCATGTCGATCAGCTTGTCGGCTTCCTCCTGCGTGAATATCTTGCGTGCTTCCGATACGGTCACGCGGCGTTTTTTCGTTTTCTTGGGAAGAATGCCCGAAAACATCTCGCCGATGTTGATGTCGCTGCCCATGCCCGCGATCTCGATGCCGAAAGACGCGTTGTCCTCCACCTCCACCTCGATCAGCGTGTCTTCAAGCCGTCCCGCCCGCAGCATGGCAAGCGTTTCTTCGCGCTTTGTCATGCGGCGCTGGCGCTCCTCGGCCGTCTCGGAAGGCGCGGCCTGCCCCTGCCCCAGCAGCGCCTGAAACGGGTTTTGTGCCGGCGACGGTTTTTTGGCTATCGGCGCGAGCACGTCCGCAAGCCGCTCCTCGGCCATCGCCTGCGCCTTATCCATCACCGACTCCCTGCGCGACGCCTTCACCATACGGATGGACGCCTCCACAAGATCGCGGATCATCGACTCCACGTCGCGGCCCACATACCCCACCTCGGTGAACTTCGTGGCTTCCACCTTGATGAACGGCGCGTTCATCAGCTTTGCGAGCCGCCTCGCGATCTCCGTTTTTCCGACGCCCGTCGGGCCGACCATAATGATGTTCTTCGGCGTAATCTCATCCTGCATCTCTTTATCGAGCCTCTGACGCCGGTAGCGGTTGCGCAGCGCGATGGCGACCGCGCGCTTCGCTTTGTCCTGCCCGATGATGTATTTATCAAGCGCCTCGACGATCTCTTTGGGTGTCAGATGCGACATGGCTATACCTCCTCCACGGTTATACGGTCGTTGGTGAATATGCAGATAGAGCCGGCAATGCGTATCGCTTTCTCGGCGATCTCCAGCGCGCTCAGATCCGTGTTTTCCTTCAGCGCCTTTGCCGCCGCAAGCGCATAGCTGCCGCCCGAGCCGATGGCCGCGATGCCGTCGTCCGGCATGATGACCTCGCCGCTGCCCGAAATGATGAGCAGCTCATCTTTATCCGCCGCAATCAGCATGGCCTCAAGCTTCCTCAGCACCTTGTCGCTGCGCCACTCCTGCGCAAGCTCCACCGCGGCGCGCTGCAGGCTGCCGCTGTACTGCTCCAGCTTGGCTTCAAACCGGTCGCAGAGCGTAAACGCGTCGGCCACCGAACCCGCAAACCCGATCACGACCTTATCGTGAAACAGCCGCCGCACCTTTTTGGCATTGGCCTTCATGATCGTGTTCTGGCCGAACGTCACCTGTCCGTCGCCCGCCACCGCGCATTTTCCGTCCCGCCTTACCGCAACGATTGTGGTTCCTTCCATCATAGCTTTCACTCCTTTGCCTTAAAGGCCCGCCGCGATGCGCCTGATTTCAACAAGCGCCCGCTCCGATATTTCCCGTTTTTTCTCTTTTCCCTTCGTCTGCGACTCGAGCGTATTCATAATGCCGAACGTGATATTCATCGGCTGGAAATCCGTTCCCTGATAATTGGCCACATAATCCGCCAGCGCGCCGCATGCCGTATTGCGGCTGAAAACCGGACGCGGCCGTCCCAGCAGATCGCTCGCGGCAAATATGCCGGCCAGCAGTCCGCTCGACGCGCTTTCCACATAGCCCTCAACGCCCGTAATCTGCCCCGCGAAAAACAACCCCGGACGTGTGATCAGCTCATAATTGACGTTCAGCCGGCCGGGGCTCGCCAAAAACGCGTTCCGGTGCATCATGCCGAACCTTGCGAACTCGGCATGCTCCAGTCCCGGTATCATGCGGAAAACGCGCTGCTGTTCGCCGTATTTCAAATGCGTCTGGAATCCGACGATATTATACATGCGTCCTTTGCTGTCCTCACGCCGAAGCTGCACCACCGCAAACGGCGGCTTTCCTCCGTTCGGCGCCTTTATGCCCACGGGTTTGAGCGGCCCGAAAAGCAGCGTCTGAAATCCTCTCGACGCCATCGTCTCAACGGGCATGCAGCCCTCGAACACGCGGAAGTCCTCAAAGCCGTGCGGCTTGACGGTTTCCGCGGTTATCAGCGCGTCGTAAAACGCGCGGTACTCGGCCTCGTCCATCGGGCAGTTGATATAGTCGTCGCCGCCTTTGCCGTACCGCGAGGCAAAAAACGCCTTTGTCATATCAATGCTGTCGCCCATCACAATCGGCGCGGCCGCATCATAAAACGCCAGCATCCCCTTGCCCACGGTATCCTCGATATCCTTGGCGAGCAGCCCCTCCACCATCGGCCCCGGCGCGGCAATCACCACACCGTCCTCAGGCAGATACAGCGCTTCCTCGCGCCTGACTTCTATATTTTTGTTCTCGATGATCTCCCGCGTCACGCGCGTCGCAAAACGGGCCCTGTCTACCGCAAGCGCGCCGCCCGCGGGCACGCGCGATAAGTCCGCCGCCCGCATGATCAGCGAATCGAGCGCGCGCATCTCCTCTTTGAGCAGCCCCACCGCATTGTACAGGCCCTCGGCCCTCAGCGAATTGGAGCAGACGATTTCCGCGAAAAGCCCCGATTTATGCGCCGGCGACAGCTTGACCGGCTTCTGTTCGATGAGCGTCACCTTGACACCGCGCTTGGCCATCTGATACGCCGCCTCGCATCCCGCCAGCCCCGCGCCTATCACGACGGCTCTATTCTGCTCCGCCATCGGCCTTCTTCCTTTGGTTCTTGATGCAGTCCGGATTCGAGCATTTCTTATAGCTGCTGCCGCCCGAAAGCCGCCGCAGCACCATCATGGAGCCGCATGCCTCGCATCTTTCCGCGATCGGCATATCCCACGACACGAAATCGCATTCCGGATATCCCTCGCATCCATAGAAGGTCTTTCTCGTTTTGGCGGAACGCTTTTCGACGATACGCTTTCCGCATTTGGGGCATGGGGTATCAATATATTTGACGACGGGCTTGGTGTTCCGGCACTCGGGATAGCCGGGGCAGGCCAGAAACTGGCCGAAACGTCCGTCCTTATAGACCATCGTGCGTCCGCATTTCTCGCAGACGACGTCCGACACTTTTACGGGCAGCTCCACGCGCTCCAGCTTTTTATCCGCCTGCTCGAGCGTCTTTTCAAACGGCCCGTAAAAATCGCTTATAAGTTTTTTCCATTGACGGCCGCCGTTTTCGATATCGTCCAGCTTGTTTTCAAGATCGGCCGTAAACTCGATATCCACGATATCCGGAAAGTTCTCCTTCATGAGCCTGTTGACAATCACGCCGAGCTCCGTCGGCTTAAGCACCTTTCCTTCCTTTTCAATATAACGGCGTTCCTGTATCGTCGATATGATGGGCGCATATGTGCTCGGTCTGCCGATGCCCTTTTCCTCGAGCGCCCTGACAAGCGTCGCCTCCGTATACCGGGCGGGCGGCTGAGTGAAATTCTGCTTGGGCACGATGTTTTTGAGCGGGCAGTTTTCGCCTTCGTACAACGGCGGAAGCAGCGTTTCCTTCGCGTCTTCTTCGTCGGTGTTGTAAACGACGGTATAGCCCTTGAATACCATATGCGAACCGCTCGCTTTAAACGTGCATTCGCCCGCATCCAGCGTCACCTGCATCGTTTCCGACACTGACGGCGTCATCTGGCTTGCCACAAAGCGGTTGTAAATCAGCTTGTAAAGCCGGTATTGATCCTTTGACAGCGTGTTCTTGAGCGATTCGGGATCGATCTCCATATGTGAGGGTCGGATCGCTTCGTGCGCGTCCTGCGCCTTGCTCGATTTTTTATAATAATTGGGCTTCTCGGGCAGATAATCGGCGCCGTATTCGGCCGAAATGTGCGCGCGCACGGCGGCCAGCGCTTCTTCGGAAACGCGCGTCGAATCGGTTCGGATGTACGTCACCAGACCCACGGGGCCGCCTTCGCCGATATCCACGCCTTCATAAAGCTGCTGCGCCACCAGCATCGTCCGCTTGGCCGTAAATCCAAGCGCGCCGGAAGCCGCCTGCTGCAAATAGCTTGTCGTAAACGGCGGCGGCGCGTTCTTCTTTTTAACGCCCTTTTTGATGCCGCTTACGATGAAGCTTTTTCCCTTTATTTCCTCCAGCACGGCGTCGGCATCCGCCTTGCTTTCAAGCTTGAGCTTCTCGCCGCCGCGCCCGTAGAACTTGGCTTCAAACTCGCCCGTGCCGCCGCTGTCTTGAAGCACCGCGGTGATCGTCCAGAATTCCTCCGGCACGAATGCGGCAATCTCTTCCTCGCGGTCGCAGATGATGCGCACCGCAACGGACTGCACACGCCCCGCCGACAGGCCCTTTTTCACCTTGCGCCAAAGCAGCGGGCTTAATTTATAGCCCACCAGCCTGTCAAGCACACGCCGCGCCTGCTGTGCGTCCACAAGGTCGAGGTTGATTTTTCTCGGATGCTGTATCGCGCTTGTCACGGCGCTTTTGGTGATTTCGTTGAATTCGATGCGGCTGACCTCCCCCGCGTCCACACCGAGCATGTTCGCGATATGCCACGATATCGCCTCACCCTCGCGGTCGGGGTCGGTCGCGAGGTATATGTTCCGTGCGCCCGCCGCGCCTGCCTTCATCGCCGCGATAACGTCTTTTTTGCCGCGTATCTGTATGTACTTTGGCTCAAAGTCGTTCTCGATATCCACACCGAGCGTGCTTTTGGGCAGATCCCTGACGTGCCCGCCGCTGGCCTGCACCTTGTATCCGTTGCCCAAGAATTGGCTGATCGTTTTGGCCTTGGCGGGAGATTCCACGATCACAAGATCATAGTTTTTCTTTGCCGCCGGTTTTGAGGCCTTTTTCGCGGTACTCTTTTGCATCTTTCACTCCGTAATTGATGTGTGCCAACGGGATATGCCCGTCTTATGGCTATTTTATGCGGCGAGCCGCCGTTTCAACACATATACGTCCTTTAAAAGCAGATTATAAATGTGCCGATTGAAAATTGCAAGCGGAAGTGCTTTTTGGATTGAAAACCGTATCAGCGGAAATCGCGCCGTCACAAAAGCCGCCATATAACTTCAAAGCGCGTTAAAAGAAAGGCGGCCTTATTT
>JAJUJH010000138.1 GCA_029265435.1 Clostridiales bacterium | reverse complement strand
GCGCCGCGCTGGTCCTGCCCCTGACGCGGACGGTCGGCGCCGCGCTGATCCTGCCCCTGGCGCGGACGTTCGGCGCCGCGCTGATCCTGCCCTTGGCGCGGACGTTCGGCGCCGCGCTGATCCTGCGACTGCAAAGGCATATCGGCCTCTCGCCGAACTGGATTCTGTTGGGGTGACGGAGCCTGCGAGCGGTTTTCCTGCTTGCCGGTCTCGTCCGGCTGGGCGTCCCGCATCTGCAAATCGGCATTCGTTTCTTGTTTCATTTCCGGCTTCTGTTGTGCAGCATCAATCTGTTCCGAAACCGGTTTGATCGTTTCTTCCGCCCTGTCCGCTTTTTGTTCTGCGGCTTTGGCTTCGAGACTTTCACGCGCTTGTTCCTGAGCTTCAAGCTTCTGCTTTTGAATACGCTGTTCTTCGGCTTCAGCGCGCGCAATTTTTATCAACTCCGCTTCAATGCGTTTCAAAACGGCGAGATGATTCTGAACGCTTGTCTGAAGCGTTTCCATTCTGCCGACCGTTTTCTGAGACCGTTCGATCAGCTGTTTATTCATATCAATGATTTTCAGTTTACTCATTCAATGCCACTCCCACCCTGTAATTTGTTGTGTATCGCCTCAGCGAACCTGCGATCCGTCACGCCCAGCACCATAATGCCCGGCCTTCCAATCGCTTCATCCAATCGGTCTTCCTTTTTCAGCACAACCGATTTAATACCGTTTCTTGCACATAAACCTTCAAACAGTTTTTTGCTTGACAGCGCAATGCCTTCCTGTAAAATCATAAGCTTTATACGCCTTTGTTTCATCCCTTTTTCACACGCCGCCGTTCCCGCAAGCGTTTTGCCGGCTTTAAAGGCAAGGCCGATCAACGCCAGTTTATTGTTTGAGACCACGCCGCAGTATCACCCTTTTTATTGCGTTATAAGCGGTCTCATCCAATGGCACTTCCAGTGCTTTTTCAAAGGCTTTTATTTTTTTCGCTTTATCAAGGCACTCTACATCCGGACAAATGTAAGCCCCCCGGCCATGCGCTTTGCCAGTTTCGTCCGCTGTCAGGCCGTTTTCAGCCGCCACAACACGTATCAATTCCTTTTTCGGCTTGCCTTGACGGCATGCGATACACATGCGAACCGGTATTTTTTTGGTCTTCAACTCGGGATATCACTCCTCTGCGCGGCCGCTTTCTGCATCCGAATAATCGGATCCGGCCGCAGTGTCTGTTTCGTCATCAAAAAAAACGTCGTTGGCATCGTTATTTTGGGACTCCTCGTTGGCATCGTCAAACAGGGCCCGTTCAATCTGAGATTGGCTTTTGATGTCGATTTTCCAGCCGGTGAGTTTTGCCGCAAGACGAGCGTTCTGGCCCTCGCGTCCGATGGCAAGCGACAGCTGATAATCGGGCACAACCACCTTTGCCGCCTTTTCCGATTCATGGATCTGTACCATCAGCACCTTTGCGGGGCGCAGTGCGTTGGCGATATACTCAATGGGATCGGCGCTCCACGGTATCACATCGATCTTTTCATTGCCAATTTCAGATACAATTCTGTCGATCCGTGTCCCCTTCTGGCCAACACAGGAGCCGACCGGATCCACATTGGCGTCGTCAGAATACACGGCGATCTTCGTGCGTGAACCCGCTTCACGGGCGATGCTCTTGATATGCACAATGTTTTGCATAATCTCCGGCACCTCGAGTTCAAAGAGCCGTTTTAAAAGGCCGGGATGTGTCCGCGACACGACAATTTGCGGACCTTTTGTGGTTTTTCGCACTTCCGTCACATATACCTTGATGCGATCGTTGACAGTGTATTTTTCACCGGGTATACACTCGCCGATTCCCATTACACCTTCCGCACCGTCTATTTCCAGCAAAATGCCGTTTTTATCCACGCGGTGAATGGTCGCGTTCAGCACTTCTTCTTCGCGTTCAATAAATTTCTCATATACCAGATTGCGTTCGGCTTCCCTCAGCCGGTGTACAACCACCTGTTTGGCCGTCTGAGCCGCGATACGACCAAACGACCCGGGGGTAACCTCCATCTCGATAATATCGCCGGGCTCATAGGCGATATTGATTTTGCGCGCCTCCGCAAGCGATATTTCCTCGTTTTCATCTTTCACCGCTTCCACGACCGTTTTTTTGGCAAAAACGCGGTAAGCCCCCGTCATCTCGTCCACCTTGACGCGTACTTCCTGCGATGTTCCGTAATTTTTTTTATAAGCCGAAACAAGCGCGTTTTCGATTGCGTCGATAAGAACGCTCTTATCTATACCCTTTTCTTTTTCAAGCTCCGCAAGAGCGCTTAAAAACTCTGTGCTCATAAATATCCTCCGATATTATAAATCAACATGCAGCCGAATCATCGCCGCATCTTTATATGCAAACGTATTTTTATCGTCAACCGTAAAACCGTTCTCGTCATAAGACGTCAGAACGCCCGAAAATTCCTTTCTGCCGTCCATAGGGCGATACAGCTTGATATCCACAGTTTTCCCCACGCTGCGCGCAAAATCCCTTTCGGTTTTGAGCGGCCTGTCAAGCCCGGGCGACGATACGCAAAGATAATACGATTCTTCGATCGGGTCGCTCTTTTCAATGACGGGATCAATGAGACGGCTGATTATTTCACAGTCGTCAAGCTGAAGCCCGCCCGGCTTGTCGGCATAAATAATAAGCTCCGTTTCCTTGCCGTTTTTATTGATTTCCGTGCCTACATACTCGTAACCGTGCTGCGTGATCAGCGGTTCCACGAGCGATTCGATAAGCAATTCCGTCTTTTTTGATATAGCCAACACCTTCCTCGATTAATATGATTCGATTAGCGTCAGAACGGCGCTTTCCGGCTTAACAATTGAAAAGAGTGGGTTTTTCCCACTCTCCTGTTTACCAAGCTCGCTTACGATTTTAAATATATCATATTTCACAAAAATGTGCAAGCACGGGAAGCATTTTTGCATCATTTCTTTTTTCATACGCTATTCAAGCCCCATGCGTCTTGCCAAAGGCAGTGAGACAGTAAAAACGCTGCCTTTTCCGACCTCGCTGTTTACGGTGATATGCCCGCCGAACAATTTGACAATATGCTTGACGATGGCAAGCCCAAGGCCTGTACCGCCAAGCGCGCGCGACCGGCTCTTATCGACGCGATAAAAGCGTTCAAACAGGCGCGGGATGTTTTCTTTCGGAATGCCTATGCCGGTATCTTCAACGCGCAATATGCCAAAGCCGTCATCCTGGAATACACTGACACACACCTTGCCGCCGGTCGGGGTGTATTTAACCGCGTTGTCAATCAAATTGATCGCGAGCTGCTTGATCCTGTCTTTTTCAGCGCCCGTCGTCACCTCCTTCTCATCCATGCTCACGGAAACGGTGATGCGCTTTTCCTTCGCCTTTTCGTCAAGAAGCGCAAGCGCTTCCTTCACTCCTTGCCGCATATCCGACACATACGCCGGCACATACGAAGAGTTTTCTATTTCAGATAGCAAAAGAATGTCGTCGATCAATCGTGATAACCGTTCCGATTCGATCGAAATAATATCAATGAACCGTTCCGCGTCTTCCCGCGATATGGATTTGTCTTTCAGCGTATCGGTAAATCCTCTGATGACAGTCAGCGGCGTTTTTAATTCATGAGACACATTGGCGGCAAAATCGCTGCGCAGCGTTTCCAGCTTGCGCAGCCGCGTAATATCCTGTACGAGCAATATCACGCCGTAAGCATGGCCCTCGTTAAACGCGCAGACCGCAAACACCTGAAGCGTCACGTCTTCCATGCCGCGCGCGACCGTCATTTCCCTTTCAACGACGCCCCGAGACTTTGACGCTTCTCGGACGACGGCTTCAAGCTGGGAATGCTGTGTGACTTCGAGAAAATGTCTGCCTTCGGGAGACGCCGGCATCGAAAACATCCCCTTGGCCGCCGGATTCGCCATAATCACTCGCAGATCGTTATCAACAGCGATGATGCCGCCCGGCACGGCGCGGAACACCGCTTCGAGGCGCGAATTGTATTCCGTGATTTCATCGAAGCTGCTTTTCAGCCTTTCCGCCATATCCATCAGCGAGCGAGACAGATCTTCGATTTCGTCTCCCGTTTTAATGATATCGACGTCTTCATAACGTCCTTCCGCGATATGCGCCATATCGCACTGAAGCTCCGTGACGGGCTTTGTGATTCGGCGCGATATGAACAATGCAATGCCAAGACAAAGCATAAAAGCGACAATCAGCGCCATAATAAGCGGTATCCACAGACCAGCGGAATATGCCGTAACGCCTTCCAGCGTCAGCGACACGCGAATCACCATGCCGATGCTGTCCGAGCGCATCGCGAAATACATCATGTTCGTGCGAAGCGTATCGCTGTAACGGATATTCATTCCTGTTCCGGCTGATATCGCCGCGCTGACTTCGGGCCTGCCGGCGTGATTCTCAAGCTGCGACGCGTCCGCACGCGTATCATAAACAACCGTGCCGTCCATGCCGATCAAAGTGATGCGCATGTCACGGATATCGTCAATGTTCTCCAATATACCGGCATAATCACGGCCGCGTATTTTGAGAATGCTCTCAATTTCCTCGGTACTTTTATGCAGCTCGTCACGGATACTTGTTTTATATGCGTCGTCAAGATGGGCCGCCGTAAAAACGCTTGCGGCGGCTATCACAATAATAAACAGCAGCGTGATGCGAATCGCAGCTTTTTTAAATAATTTGTTCATTCTTCGGATTAAAGCGGTAGCCCACGCCTCTGACTGTCTCGACATTTTCACCGTATTCGTAAAGCTTGCGTCTTAAATTGGTGATATGGACATCCACGGTGCGTGTCTCGCCAAAATAGTCGTATCCCCATACTTTGTTCAATATCGCGTCGCGCGTGAATACCTGTGAGCTGTTAAACATGAGCAGCGCGAGCAATTCGAATTCCTTCAGAGTCAGCGGCAGTTTTTTATCTCCAATGCTTGCGATGTAAGCCGCCGTATCCACCTTGAGCCTTCGATACGTCATTACGGCGGGCGTCTGTGAATCCAGTTTTTTTGTGCGGCGCAGCATTGCCTTGACGCGCGCCAGCAGCTCCCTCATGCTGAACGGTTTTGTGATATAATCGTCTGCGCCCAGCTCAAGACCGATAATCTTATCGATTTCCTCACCGCGGGCCGTCACCATGATAACGGGGATATCCGACATGGATTCGATTGCGCGCATTTTTTTCAGCACGCCGAGGCCGTCCAAACCCGGCAGCATCTGGTCGAGCAGCACGATATCGGGGCGTGTCCGCTCCAAAAGGGACATCGCTTTTTCACCCGTATCGGCACGCAAAACGTCATACCCTTCCTTTTTGAGGTTGAACTCAAGCAATTCGAGTATGTTGAGTTCGTCGTCAACAATCAATACTTTTTCGTTCATATCATTCGCCCTTAATCAAAATCACGGCGGCCATAGCGCCCGTCTGTCCTTTGTCTCTCCTGTGCGAGAAAAACAGCTCGTCATTTGAATATGTGCAAAGCGCCGCGTCCGAAATGTTTTCAGCCATGAGTCCCGCGCGCATCATATCGATTAAACAGGCTTTGTTAAGGTCCGCATAATAACGGCCCTCATGCTTTTGCACGGTTTGCGTGCCGAATATTTCGAGAAAAATATCCCTGACCTCTTCCCCGACTTCGTAATGTCTGACGCTGATGCACGGTCCGATCGCCGCAAGAATATTTTCGTTTTTGCATCCCAAGCTGCACAGCGCTTCAACCGCGTTAGCCGCCATATGTGCCGCTACGCCCCGCCAGCCCGCGTGGCATACCGCCGCCGCCCGCCTCACGGGATCATAAAAAAACAGCGGAACGCAATCCGCATGAAACGAGAGTATCGGCACGCCAGGCTCGTCCGTATACAGCCCGTCGCAAACCTGCGGCAGCGCTTCATCAAATATCCCGCGTCCCTTATCCTTGCGCCCGACGCGATAGACGGCGCCGCTGTGCGCATAGTTGATACCGACGGCGGAATCCGCGTCAAACGATACGGCATCTGCAAACCGCCTGAAATTGACTTCGAAGTTCTTTTCGTTTTGCTCCCGTTTTCTGCTGAAATTAAGCGTATCAAACGGTTTGGGGCTGATGCCGCCGATTCTTGTCGAAAAAGCGGCCGTCACGCCGCCCGCCCTTTCAAACGACGGGATTGTGAGATACTTAACCCCGTTTTTTTCTTTCAGTACCATTCCGCATTCCTTACTTTTCCTCAAGCAGCCTTTGAAGTTCTTTCATAAACGTATCCACATCCTTAAACTCTTTGTAAACGGACGCAAATCTCACATATGCCACATCGTCAAGCTCCTTCAATCCGCGCATGACCATCTCGCCGATTTCTTTTGACGATATTTCCTGTCTTAACGAATTGAAAATATTCTTTTCTACATTGGACACAAGCTCTTCAATATCCTGTACGGGTACGGGCCT
>JAJUJH010000119.1 GCA_029265435.1 Clostridiales bacterium | reverse complement strand
GGCGGTGATCGGCGCTGGCCCCGCGGGCATCGCGGCGGCTCTGTATCTGCGGCGCAACGGTGTGGCCGTCACGGTATATGAAAAACGTGAAAAACCGATGGGCATAGTGGAATACGTGATACCGTCATTCCGCATATCGCGGGAAGCTGTCACAAAAGACTATGAGATGGCTGTGAAGTCCGGCGTTGAGTTTGTTTTCGGAGCAGATCCAACGATTGATATCGGCGCGCTTAAAAAGCGCTATCACTTTATCATCATCGCTGCGGGCGCATGGGAAAAAGGTTTGTGTCCTGTCCGGACGGACGGCGAGAACCTCATCGACGCGCTGGATTTTCTTGAAAGATCGAAAGAGGCAAACTGTCAGATCGACCTGGGACGGACGGTGGCCGTGATCGGAGGCGGCGACGTCGCAATGGACTGCGCGAGAGCCGCAAAAAGAGCGGTCGGCTCGCCGGAAGTGAGCATTGTTTACAGGAGAACGAAAGAGTATATGCCCGCCGAAAACGAGGAAATACGCCTCGCAATGGCGGACGGGATCCGTTTTCTTGAACTGCTGTCGCCGATATCGTATCAGAATGGCCTGCTCACCGTGGAGAAAATGCGTCTTGGAGATGTGGATGCAGATGGGCGGCGCAAGGCGGAGCCGGTCGGCGAAACCAAAACGATGGCATTTGATACGGTGATCAGCGCGGTAGGCGCACGCGTCGATACGACGCTGTTCTCGCGGCTCGGCATGGCGCAGAACAGCAGGGGATATGCCGAAACGGACGAGAACAACCAAACGAGCATTGAAGGCGTTTATGTGGCGGGAGATTGCCGCAGAGGCGCTTCCACAATCGTTCAGGCAATGGCGGATTCCAAACGCATCGCAAAGCACATACTCGAAAAGCTCGGCATCGAGCACGATTTTATCCGTTTCGACAGGCAGACTGTCGAGCCGGAAGTCAGGCGCTTGAAAGGAGTGCTTCGGGATAAAACGGACGACAGCAGCGATGCGCAAAGATGCCTCTCATGCGACGCCGTGTGCGAAGTGTGCTGTGAAGTCTGTCCCAACAGAGCCAACGTCGGTATCGATGTATCGGGTAAAACACAGATTGTCCATATCGACGGATTATGCAACGAATGCGGCAACTGCGGCGTATTCTGCCCGCATACGGGGCGGCCGTATAAGGATAAATTCACGCTGTTCTGGACAAAAGAAGGCTTTGAAGACAGCGAAAATAAGGGTGTGCTTTTCATGGACGACGGCAGGCTGCTTGTAAGGGATGAAAACGGAGATGTGATGATGTGCGGCATGGATGACAGCCGGCTGACGGACAAGTATAAGGCGGTCATCAACACGATTCGGAAGGACTGCGGATACCTGATCCCGTAAGAGACCGGCGCAGGAAAGAAGGGGCGGCTTATGGTCATAAAAAACGGCTTTGTGGTGACGGAAAACGATGTGACGCAAGCGGATATTCTGATACGCGGCAGTCAGATCGCCGCAATCGGCGTCGGTTTGAGCGACGATGAAACGATTGACGCGACAGGCAAATATGTGCTGCCGGGCGGTATTGATGTGCATACGCATATGAATCTCGATGTCGGCATTGCGGTTGCTCAGGACGATTTTTACACGGGTACCGTTGCGGCGGCATGCGGCGGTACAACGGCGATCGTAGACCACTTGGGCTTTGGACCGGCCGGATGCAGTCTAGACCACCAGATCGGCCGTTATCATGAATATGCGCGGGGAAAGGCTGTCATCGACTATGGCTTTCACGGCGTGATACAGCATGTGGACGGCGATGTGCTCGGCATGATGGAGACGCTGATCGGGCAGGGTGTGACAAGCCACAAGATATACATGACATACAGCTATAAGATAGACGACGCGGGTATTTACGCGGTATTAAAGCGCGCGAAACAGCTTGGCGTGATGGTTGCCGTCCATCCCGAAAACGACGGCGTTGTGAATGCGCGCCGCCGCGAGCTTGTGGAACAGGGCATGACGGCGCCGCGATACCACGCGGTGAGCCGTCCCGAATCGTGCGAGGCCGAAGCCATATTCCGCGCGTCGCAGATCTCTTCGGCGGCGGGGGACGCGCCGCTGTATATCGTGCATGTGTCGAGCCATCTCGGCATGCAGGCGGTGAAACTCGCGAGAAGAAACGGGCAGAAAAACATATTCGCCGAAACATGCCCGCAGTATCTGCTGCTCGATGATTCGTATTATGAGCGAAAAGATGGTCTTAAGTACGTGCTGAGCCCGCCGCTCCGCCGCAAAGTCAATAACGCGCAGCTATGGGAGGATGTCATCGCCGGAGACATACAGACGGTTGCGACGGACCATTGTCCGTTTGATCTGAAGCTGAAGGAACGGCTCGGCAAAGATGATTTTACAAAATGCCCAAACGGCATGCCGGGTGTGGAGCTCAGGTATCCGCTGATGTTTTCGGAAGGCGTGATGAAGGGGCGCATATCGGCAAACGCTTTTGCCCGTCTCTGTGCGACAAATCCGGCAAAGCTGTTCGGCCTGTACCCCAAAAAGGGCGTTATCAAGGAAGGAAGCGACGCCGATATCGTGATCATGAATACCGGCTGCGGCGATACAATAACGCATGACCGTTTGCACGAGAATGTTGATTACACGCCGTATGAAGGCTTTGAACTGTCCTGCAAAATCGATTGTGTGCTCTCACGCGGCGAAGTGATTGTGAAAAACAACTCGTACATCGGTCAAAAAGCAAGAGGACAGTTTTTAAAACGCGGTCTGCCGGCGCTGGACGCCAAATGATATGAAAATTTATTGAGTGTAGAAGGAGAGACACCATGAGCAAATACAAACTGATCGACTTAACGGTAGATGAAGCAAGACTGCAAAGGGCGGTTCGCCGCGCAAAAGAGCGCAACATTGTGATCCCGACGTTTGCGGAGATGAAAAATCCGAAGCTTATTGATGAAAGCGTCAAAAAGCAGCTTAAAAATGTGGGGCTGTGGGACGTGAATCCGCTGAACCTATTCCGGATCACATGGCATAACGAGCCCGTTGAAAAAGGCGGCGGCTTCGGCGGCGTCAACTATATTGAACTGCCTGAGCAACTGACGGGCGTAAAGGCCAAAATCGTCGTGATAAGCGGCAAATGGTTTCCGACCGGCGCGCATAAAGTGGGCGCGGCGTTTGGGTGTCTTGTGCCGAGGCTCGTTACAGGCCAGTTTGACCCGACCACGCAGAAAGCGGTGTGGCCGTCTACCGGCAACTACTGCCGCGGCGGCGCTTATGATTCCGCACTGCTCGCGTGCGACTCTATCGCGATACTGCCCGAGGGCATGAGCCAGGAGCGTTTCGAATGGCTGAAATCCGTCGCGGGTGAGACCATCAAGACGCCGGGCACCGAGAGCAATGTTAAGGAAATATTCGACAAATGCTGGGAACTGCGCCGTTCGGGTCAGGATTTGATGATATTCAACCAGTTTGAAGAATTCGGCAACTATTTATGGCATTATGAGGTGACGGGAAGCGCAATTGAGGAAGTGCTTCGATTGGTCATGAACGAGAGATCTCATTTCCACGGCTATGTCAGCTGCACAGGTTCGGCCGGCACGATTGCCGCGGGAGATTATCTGAAAAAGCTGTTCCCGAAATGCCGGATCGCGGCGTCCGAGGCGCTGCAGTGCCCCACGATATATCAAAACGGCTTTGGAGCGCACCGCATAGAGGGTATTGGCGACAAGCACATCCCGTGGATACACAATGTCAAGAACACCGATGTGGCGATTGCCATCGACGACGAGATACCGATGCAATGGATCAGAATGTTCAACGAAGCCGAAGGCCTGAAGCTTCTTAAGGAAAAAGGAGTCGGCAGCGATGTGATCGACAAGCTGAGCTGGGTCGGCATTTCCGGCGCAGCCAATATCATTGCGGCGATTAAATACGCAAAATACTTTGAGCTGAAAGAAAACGACGTGGTTGTGACAATACTCACCGATTCGATCTCCATGTATGAAAGCCGTTTAAAAGAGCTCAACGAAGAACGCGGCGCGTTTGACGCTTTTGCGGCGCACGAAGCCAATGCGAGGTATTTTGACGGCATCAATATCGATTATATCAAAGAGCTCAATTACTATGACAGAAAAGCCGTGCACAACCTCAAGTACTATACATGGGTCGAGCAGCAGGGCAAAACGTATGAAGAGATATTGGCCCAGTGGGATGACGACGACTACTGGACGGATATCACAAAGCATACGGACGAGATTGACGAGCTGATCAAAGCATTCAACAAGAGAGTCAAAGAGGCGTAATATGGAGACAATCAAATATGCGCCGAACAGGATGAAAACGCGCGCTTATACAAAAGAAACCGAGTTGTTTTCCGAACGTGAAGTGGCAAAGGTTTACCGTTTTCATCAAACGATGGGCGCCGCGTACAATCCGACGCCGCTCGTCCGGCTCGGGCATTACGCCGGCTTTCTGGGATTGGGCGGCTTTTATGTCAAAGACGAATCAAAGCGCGGCAATTTGAAAGCATTCAAGCTTTTGGGCGGCGCCTATGCGGTGGCGAACTGCCTATGCAGACTGCTCGGCAAGGACATTGCGGATGTGACCTTTGACTATCTCAAATCGGACGAAGTCAAAAAGCGGCTTGGCAGGCTGACATTTGCCGCGGCGTCGGACGGCAATCATGGCAAGTCCGTTGCGTGGGCGGCTCACGAATTCGGCCACAACGCCGTCGTTTATATGCCGAAAGGCACGGTTCGCGACAGAATCGATGCGATAGAATCCTTGGGCGGCACGGTCGTTGTATCGAGCGGCAATTATGACTGGTGCGTGCGCGAAGTCAACCGTCTTGCCGATGAAAAGGGATGGAATGCCGTGCCCGATACCGCAGGAGAAGGAGATGCGCAGGTGGCCGTATGGGTCATGCAGGGTTACGCGACGATGGCGCACGAAGCCATTATGCAGCTTGGCGATACGGTTCCCTCGCACGTGTTTCTGCAGGCGGGTGTGGGTTCAATGGCTGCGGCCGTTACGGCTGTTTTTGCGAATCATTACAAGGAAAAATGTCCGAAGATATACATACTTGAGCCGCATCAGGCCGCCTGCTACTATGATTCGGGCGTCAAAAACGACGGGAGCGCCTGCAGCGTAGACGGCGATATGGACAGCATCATGGCGGGGCTGTCATGCGGAGTGCCCAATCCGATATCATGGGAAATCATCCGTCATTTTGCGGACGGCTTTTTCTCATGCGACGACGTGCTGTCAGCCGACGGTATGCGCATACTCGGTAATCCCCTGGGAAACGACGAACGCATTGTGTCGGGGGAATCCGGTGCAATCGGAACGGGTTTGACGGACGAACTGATGAAAAGACAGCCGGAGCTTGCGAAGCAAATCGGGCTTGGCGAGTCGTCGGACGTACTCGTCTTCAGCACGGAGGGCGATACGGATACAAAGAACTACAGGGATATCGTCTGGTATGGCAAATACGCAAGACTGTAACACGCCGCCAAATACGGAGTGGAAATATGAGAAGTCATTTCGGTGTTTTTGATATCGTCGGCCCGATTATTATCGGGCCTTCCAGCTCCCATACGGCGGGTGCATGCCGTTTGGCAAACGCCGCCCGGGCTGTTTACAACAAGCCGATTCAAAAAGCCGTTATACACGTATACGGCTCCTTTGCGGCAACGCTGTGGGGGCATGGCACCAACAAAGCGCTAGTGGGCGGCCTGGTCGGCATATTGCCGGATGATGAACGCCTTACCCATGCGCTTGACATTGCAAAGGAGAAGGGGCTTGACTATCAATTTGCCGTTGAGCAGGAAGAAGGCGTCAACGCCAATCTTGCAATGTTTGAGCTGACAGGCGCGGCCGGAAACGAAATGAGCATCAGCGGCGTCTCGATAGGCGGCGGCAGCATTGTTATCACGCGGATCAACCAGACCAACCTTGAAATCAGCCTAAAATACAATACGCTGATCGTGGACCATCTCGACAGGCCCGGCGCGGTGCTGAGCGTCGCGAAGATATTGGCAGATGAGCAAATCAATATCGCGAGCATGAATATGTACAGGCAGGGCAAGCACGGACGGGCCTATATGATCATCGAAACGGACCAGATCATTCAGGCCGATACCGTACAGCGCATCAGGTCGCTTGAAGATATGCATGTGATTTATATTCCCCAGTTGTATTAAGGAGCCGTCATGTATCAGTATCAATACGCGAGCCAGAAAGATATTGAGAGAATCACATCCGAGCGTCAAATCCGCATATCGGAATTGGCGCTGCTTCACGAGGCGGAGCGGCAGGAAACGGATATAAATGCCGTATATGCGCAGATGCGGGCGTCCTATGATGTGATGAAAACCAATATTATGGCCGGAATTGAATCGAAAGAGCCTTCCATAGGCGGTCTCATCGGTCAGAACGCATCCAAAATGTATGAGTATGCGGTCAGCCAAAATCCGCTGGGCGGCGGGCTTTTGAGCCGCGCCATCGCCTATGCGCTGGCCGTTACCGAAGAAAACGCGCGCATGAAACGGATAACCGCCTGCCCGACGGCGGGGGCCTGCGGCGTCGTTCCGGGTTGTTTGTTTGCTGCCTGCGAGCAGCGCCGGTTCGATGAAAGCATCGTTATCAGCGGCTTGTTCAACGCTTCCGCAATCGGCATAGTGATAGCCGAAAATGCGACGATCAGCGGCGCTGAAGGCGGATGTCAGGCGGAAGTCGGCGCCGCGTCGGCAATGGCGGCATCGGCGCTGACGGAGATGATGGGGGGCAGCGTATCCGCATGCCTGAACGCGGCAGCCATTGCATTGAAAAATGTGCTTGGGCTTGTATGCGATCCCGTGGCGGGCCTTGTGGAAGTGCCATGCTCCAAACGAAACGCGATGGGCGCCGCGAACGCTGTTGCGGCGGCGGATATGGCGCTTTGCGGCATCACAAGCGTGATTCCGCTCGACGAAGTGGTAAAGGCGATGAAAGACGTTGGCAGAGCGCTGCCTTATGAGCTGAAGGAGACCGCAAAAGGCGGCGTCGCCGCATCGACTACCGCAAAAGAGATCAGGCGCAAAATCGCAAAGCTAGATATATCCGGAAATTGATTTTATCATAATAATTGGCATACCCGTTAACGATATGGTATTATATATCGTAAAGTCTTGATGTGTACAAAATGATAAGGGGTATATGATGGACAGCACATTTTTAATGCCTTTTTGGGTGCAGCTTGCAAAAGGCATCACAGGTCAGTTCGGGGAAAACTGTGAGGTGGTGATCCACGATCTGACTGAAGATGAGGAGCATACGATTGTCTATATTGAAAACGGGCATGTCACCGGCAGAAAGGTGGGGGACGGTTCCTCAAGGGTGGTATTTGAAGCCCGCAACAAAAAGCCCGAAGAGCTTAAAGACAGAATCAGTTACCTCACGCAGACCGAAGACGGCCGTGTGCTCAAGTCTACGACGATATATATCAGAGACAATAACGACAAGGTTATCGGTATTTTCGCGATCAATTACGATATCACTAACCTTGTCATGATGGATTACACGTTAAAAGGACTGATTTCCGCAAAAGAAGGGAACGAAGAGCCCGAAAAGATCACAAAAGGCGTCAATGGCCTGTTGAATGAGTTGATTGAGGAGTCTGTAAAGCTTGTGAATAAACCCGTTTCACAGATGAACAGGGAGGACAAGATCAAGGCCATCAGGTTTCTTCAGGAAAAAGGCGCGTTTCTGATTACGAAGTCAGGCGATAAGGTCTCGAAATTTTTCGGCATTTCAAAATTTACGCTGTATAACTATATTGATGTGAAAGAAAACGGGAAACAGGATATTTGAAGGGCCGATAAGATTGTTTTATCAGATAAATAAAGGCAAGCTCCGCATATAATCGATTGTTTTGCGCCAAACTGAAATCAAACCAATTGAAGAAAGGGCCGAAACATGAGAAAAATATCGCGGGCTTTTTTGATTGTCTTTTTACTGGTATTGATTTTTACCGCCTGTTCGGATAAAGAATCACAAAGCGCCTCCACGACCGTCCAGTCGGGGCAGCCGCAATCTCCTCAAGCGAGCGGCGAAAGCAGTGCGCAGGCATCGGGGGGATCGGCGGGCAAAACAATCAAGCCGGAGCAGCTGATTTCAAAGAATGAGGCGAATACGCTGATTGGCGAGGCCGTCAAAGCCGGTGTG
>JAJUJH010000214.1 GCA_029265435.1 Clostridiales bacterium | reverse complement strand
GATGTCAATACGACGCGCAAGCATTATGCGGCGATCGACGAGTCGCGAAGAAAATTAGCTTCTGAAGCTGTTGTATTAAAAAAAGACGACGAATAAGAACATTTGTTTGCGTTTTTTATTGACAGGCACGTTTCTTTTTGTTATATTTTTTATAAATAAACGATGAGGTTGGTTATGGAAGATTTAACGCGGCGACAGGACGAAGTGCTTGAGTATTTGAAAGATTATATCAATGAGAACGGGTATGCGCCTTGTGTGCGTGATATTTGTCTCGCGCTGAATCTGAAATCCACGTCCACAGCCCATGCGCATCTGACGAAGCTGGAAAAGAAGGGATACATATCAAGAGATCCCGCTAAGCCACGCACCATTATGATATTGGATGGAAGCGCGTCAAAGCCGCGAATGGTGGCTGTGCCTGTCGTAGGGCGTGTGGCGGCGGGAACGCCGATTACGGCTGTAGAAAATATCGAAGAATACATTTCACTTCCTTATTCTCTTCTCGGCAGCGACAACGTGTTTATTCTCAATGTCTGCGGAGACAGTATGATCAACGCGGGGATTTTTGACCGGGATAAAATTATCGCTCAAAAGCAGGATTATGCACAAAACGGCGACATCGTCGTTGCATTGCTTAACGACGAAGCCACCGTCAAACGTTTTTTTGTAGAGAACGGTTATGTCCGTCTCCAGCCCGAAAATGACAACTATGCGCCGATTATCACTCGCGAAGTGGATGTACTCGGAAAGGTTATCGGCGTATTGCGTATGTTCAGATGATGTTCATTTCCTGAAGCGCCATCATAAGACCAAGCTTCATATGCGAGTAAGTCAACCCCCCTTGCGCATAGACGATATACGGCGGTTTTACGGGCGCATCGGCGCTGAGTTCTATGGAAGCGCCCTGCACGAACGTACCGGCCGCCATCACGATTTGATCGTCATAGCCGGGCATATCCCAGGGTACAGGCTCGGCCTGGCTGTCGATTGCCGCGGCTTTTTGTATGCCGCGCGTATAAGCCAGCAGCAGCTTCTCATCAAGAAGCTTTATTGACTGTGTAATATCGCTTCTTTTTTCATCGTGTTTTGGGAAAACGTCAAACTTCAGCATTTCAAATACTTTGGCAAAAAGTACGCTGCCCTTCAGCGCTTCCCCCACCGTATGCGGCGCCATAAACAGCCCTTGAAAAAACGGACGGTATGGCGCTTCGTATGATCCGACCTCCATGCCAAGCCCCGGACAAGTCAGCCTGTTTTCCGCCAGCGCAACGAGATCGGCGCGGCCGGCCACATAGCCGCCTGTGGGTGCGATGCCGCCTCCCGGATTTTTAATGAGAGAGCCGGCCACCAAATCGGCTCCGCATTCAACGGGCTCTTCAAGCTCGCAGAATTCACCGTAGCAGTTATCGACGATTACAATAATGTCCGGAAAAATCTGTTTGATGGCGATCACAAACTCGCGTATTTCAAGCGTTGAAATGGCTTTCCGCCAGTGATATCCTCGGGAGCGCTGTATCAGTACCGCCTTCGGCCGTTCACACGACTTGATTACGCGCTCGACGCGCGCAATATCGATGCTGCCGCTCGGAAGCAGTTCAACCTGCCTGTAGCTGACGGCAAAATCGCGCAAAGAACCGGTATCGGGCGTTTTTTCCTTACCGATCACATTCTCCAGCGTATCATACGGCTTTCCAGTGACGCTGATAAGCGTATCAAGAGGCCGAAGCACTGCGTATAACGCCAGAGAAATCGCGTGCGTACCGCTGACGATATGCGGGCTTATAACGGCTTTCTCCGCTTTGAAAATGCGCGCGAACAATCTGCAAAGCGCGTCGCGGCCTTCGTCAGAATAACCATATCCTGTGGTCGGGGAAAAATGCCTTTGACAGATGTTCTCCTGCCTGAAAGCGTCAATCACCTTGTATTGATTGGCTTCTGCCGTCGTTGCAATGGGTTTGAACACATGCGAAAGAGAGCTCTCCGCATCATTGACGAGCGTCTCAACAGTTTTGCTGATATTGAATTGAATCCGCATATGCTATTCTTCCGGCGTCTCCTTTTGCTTATCGGAGAAAGTAAAGAAGACAGCTCTCGCTGGCGAAATTGTTGACACGGCGTGCTTATAGATCATCAGCTGTTTTCCGTCGCTGTCAAGAATGATTGTGAAATTGTCGAACCCCTTCACCGTACCTTTGATTTGATAGCCGTTTGTCAAATGAATCGTGACAGCCACATGTTCCTTGCGGACTTGGTTCAGGAACACATCCTGCAATACGATAACTGACTTTTGCATATTAAAACCCCTTTCCTTTTATATAAAGCATT
>JAJUJH010000041.1 GCA_029265435.1 Clostridiales bacterium | reverse complement strand
TTGGATTCGTTAAAAATCCGCTTAAAATCCAATGTCCTAATTTGCTCGAAAAGCCTTATTTTAAGCCATTTTTGCTGATTTTTGTGGTTTAAAAGTGCTTTTCCAAGTCGGAGTCCAACGCTCTATCCAGCTGAGCTACGAGCACATATGCTTTTTCTACGCCAAACGATTATAGCACATGGATTTCGAAAATGTAAAGAAATTTAGCAAGCGGAACAACAGCTGCGACTGCCTATCAAGTCAGTTTTCGAATAATGTCTTCGTCATTCGGGTAGCGTTTCAGCAAATCCTCTGCCAATCCGGCTTCAAAGCAGTCCTGCGTAAAGACGGGCGTCATTGTCGTGCCAGACAGTGAGTACTCGCCATTGAAACCGATGGTTCCGCCGCCAGTCCCACCCCATAATGACGGTTTCGCTCGAGCCGTTTTCAAACAGCAGATGCACTTCGAATGGGTCGCCATCATAAAAATGCCAGACCTCGTCGAAATGAAGCCTGTTGAACCTGGACAGAATCATAGGGCGCTCGAAATATAGGCCGGTGATTGCTGTGCCCATCGGCTGTCCGGATGCAAGCATAGCCGGTGAACGTTATGTATGATTGAAATGCACACTTTCCAAAGGAAGAATGGACATATCAACATGGCGGATGATGGCTTCGGTGACTCTTGACTTTTCGTAAGCGTTTTGTATACTCTTAATGCGCAGCTATAAGAGAAAACGGAGATGGCATGGAAGATTACAGAGAACGGTTGTTTGAAGAAACGTTTGACAATGTCTATGGCAACATGAGGAAAAGACAGGAAAGCGACCCGCGTTTTACGAAGAGGGAGCTTGAAGGCATTATTCAGGGACTTTATATTCAGCACGGCAACGACTGGGAGGGCAGGGGCGAAATCAGAGACATCATCAATGAAGCCACGATCGCGGCCTGCGAGCTTGTGCTCTTAGAATGGGAACAGGTTAATAGATAAATACTGAAATGAAAAGAAGAGCGTTCGGCCCTTCTTTTTTTGGGTTTAAAGCTTTGGCTCCGTTACTTTGTCCCCATGCTGCCTTCGGCCTTCTGAATCATTTTTTTGACCATATTGCCGCCGACACGTCCCGCATCTTTAGAAGAAATATCACCGTTATAGCCTTGCTTGAGCGTAACGCCCACTTCACCGGCAACTTCGTACTTCATCTTATTCAGGTAATCTTTTGCTCCGGGAACAGCGTTTTTGCCTGATGCTGACATGATCTCACCTCCTTAACGTTATATTGCCCCAAATGATTTGGAAAATGCAAAATAAAGATGCATCGCAAATCCTTAGACCGATTTATGCACACTTTTTTATCCGTCACGTAATCTAAAACAGACGAAGTTTTTTTCTGATTGGAGGTACATACAATGGGCTGTCAAAACGAATTTGGATGGGGCGGAAATTGCTGCTGGCTTATCATTTTATTACTTTGCTGCTGCGGCGGATGGGGAAATAACGGCTGCGGCAATGGCACCGGCGGATTTGGATTGGGCGGAAATTGGTGCTGGATCATTATTCTCATCCTTTGCTGCTGCTGCGGACGGACACAATGCTGAGAATACAAAATGAGTCAAAAAAACTGGCGGGCCAAACAGGCCCGTTCCTTTTATAAGGGGAAAATTTCAAATGTATCCGGATTGTTGTTGACAATATATCTGCAATCATATACGATATTTAACAAACAAACCCTCTCATTAACAATAAGGGGATAATATGAAACAGAAGGTATCTAAGACCATTTTCGATTACCTGTATCAGCATATCGCAGATATTCATATGAGAAAGATATCAATCATCAACAGTTTTGCGCTCGATTATGACGAGTATATGAGGGTTCTCGAATTCATTAACAATTATATCAAAAAATTCGAGCGTTTTTTGGGCGATGTGGAAATCACGAACGGTAAAAACCTGCTTCCTTTTGTGATATTCGGCAGCGTTGTCGGTTTGCAGAGCTTTGAGGGGATTGAGTCCCTGCGATGCTGTGTGACTCTTCCCAAAGAAGAATATGAATCACTGTGGACAGGAGAGAATGTCTCTCTTGTTCCCTGCAATACGCGGAGCGCATCCGAACTGATATTCAAAAAATGCGGGGAGGAGGTCTGTCTGGATTACGGCGGCAGATCCCGCAGGTATGTGATTAAAAGCATCGAGCCGAACCCGTATGTTCCTCTTGTCCGTATGGAATCATGCTGAAGAATGGCATAAGATAACGAAAAGGATGGGCACTGGCTTCAGTGCTTTTTTTATTCCGTTTTTTTTGGAGTCATGTCACATATATTTAATTAACTTGCATGTGACAGGACAGTTTTATGAAGCAAAGATTCGTGAAGAACACGTTAATACTGACGCTGACGTCCCAATTGCTGCGTGTGATCGGCATTGTGTTGATGTCATACTTGTCGGATAGAATCGGTGAAGAAGGAATCGGATTATATCAGCTCGTCATGTCGGTTTATATGCTTGCGGCTACGTTTGCGTCGTCGGGTATCGGCATAGCGGTATCACGGCTGACGGCGGAAGCCGTTTCAAAAAGCGGCGGAAGAGCCACATCAAATGTGCTGCATCGCGCGATGGTGTTCAGCCTGACGTTTGGCACGGCATTTGGCATTGTTTTATATTTTCTTTCCGGTTTTATAGGCGGTGTTTGGCTTGGAGACACGCGTGCCGTCTTGTCCGTCAAAACGCTTGCGTTTGGGCTTCCGTTTATGGCGCTGACTTCGTCGATTGAAGGGTATTTTTACGGGCTTCGGAAGGTTTTAAAGCCTGCGGGGCAGATGATGTTTGAGCAGACGGCACGAATCATATTGATTGCGGCGATGCTTGAAGTGTTTTTGCCGAAAGGGCTTGAATTCGCGTGCTTTTCGATCATACTGGCCAGCATGCTATCCGAAGCGCTATCTTGCTTTTTTGGATTCGTACTGTATGCGATCGAAAAAAGGCATTCAAGCTTATCGGTGAAAAAAGACGGCAGCATTAACAGAAAAATCGTACGCATTGCGATGCCTATCGCCGTCAGTTCATATATCCGCGCGGCGCTCAGAACGGCCGAAAACACGATGATCCCTGCGGGGCTGCGCAGGTTTGGCGTTTCGGCGAAACAGGCGCTTTCTCAGTTCGGACAGATCGGTATGGCGACGCCCATCATCTTTTTTCCTTGCGGTATACTTGCCGCCGTCGGGACGCTGCTCGTTCCGGAGGTGTCAGAGGCTTATGCTGTCAATAACATGGCGAGGATACGGTATATATTTGACAAGGTTTTCAAATACACGGTGCTTCTGGCTGTTTTTTTTGCGGGAATCTTCATGGCGTTTGCTTCGGACTTCGCACAGCTCATCTATCATAACGATCATATATCAAAGCTTCTCTTTGCACTTGCGCCGCTTGTGCCGCTCATTTATCTTGATTTCATTGTGGATTCCATGCTGAACGGACTCAATCAACAGCTTCAAACGCTTAAAATCAACATATTGGATTCGCTGATCCGGGTAACGCTTATTTTTTTCCTTGTTCCGCAATTCGGTCTCGGCGGTTATATCGTGATTCTCTATATCAGCGCGCTGACGAACGGTACTCTCAGTATCAGGAGACTTCTTCACACAAGTCATGCAAAAATTCCGATCATCGGCTGGATCATCAAGCCGTTGCTATGCGTGGCGGGTTGCGCCGTCGCAGTAAACACAGTCTTTTCATTTATGCCGGTTGGGGACGTAACCGTATTTCTGCTGTCCGCAAAAATACTCGTCATGACGGCGCTGTATATGATGGCGCTGCGCGTTGCACGATGCGCAGGAGGGGGTGACTCGCAATGGATTCGAAAAATGATGCGGGGACACGGACACCCAAAAACGGCATATAAAACCGATTTGACATAGAAACGGAACAGACGCTCGTCCCATCTCCAAACAAAAGTTATCGGCATATTGGCGTTTGCGCTTTGATTGTGGTAGAATTTATAACCGGCGAAAGAACTATGCATGATTAGAGAAGGAGACGCCATGAATAATAACAAACGAGTATTCAGCGCGGTTTGCGCGGCATTGGCCGGGGCAATGCTGATAACGGCGCTGCTGATCATCAGCGTTGAAACGTTTGCGCTGAATCCGTCTTTTTTCGAAAGCGAATACGGCAAGCTTCACACTGCGAGTGATATCGGAATCAGCGAAGAGGATCTCACGGCGGTGACGCATAAGCTGCTGAATTATATCACGGACGCAGATACGGATCTTGATATCAAGGCGTCAATCGGCGGCGAAATGCAAGAGGTTTTCGGTCAGCGCGAAAAAGACCATATGGTGGATGTCAAAGCGCTTTATTTAAAAGCGCGTCTTGTCCGCACCGTTTGCCTTATCGGCGCCGCGGTGTTGATTGCGGCCGTTTTCCTGACACAAAAGAAGCAGGCGCTGCGAACGCTCGGCCGGTTCTTTTTGTATGTATCGGGCGTTTTTGTGATCGTCATCGGTGCGCTGGCGATATATGCGGCGATCGATTTCCCGTCGTTCTGGATATCGTTTCACCGTTTATTCTTTACTAACGATCTATGGCTGCTCGACCCTGCGACAGATGTGCTGATTATGATGGTGCCCGAGCAATTTTTCTCCGATCTTGTCATGCGTATCATCGCCCGTTTTGTGTCGGTATTTCTGGCGCTCAATGCCGTATCCGCCGCGGGGCTGATTATTCTTAGAAAGAAAAACAGGACGGCAGAGTCATAATGGAGCGGTTGATACTCGCGATCGAGACATCGTGCGACGAAACGGCGGCGGCCGTGACGCTTGGGCGCACAGTTCTCGGCAGTGCGGTCTATACCCAACGGGAACACGAGCTTTACGGCGGCGTGGTGCCCGAAATCGCGTCGCGCAACCATGTGATGAAAATACCGTACATCGTTGACGAAGCGCTGAAAAAAGCGGAAAAGAGCTACCGCGATATTGACGCGATAGCCGTCACAAACGGCCCGGGGCTGATCGGCGCGCTTCTTGTGGGGGTATCGTTCGCGAAAGCGCTTGCGTATTATTACAAGCTGCCGCTGATACCCGTCCATCATATAGAAGGGCATATCTGCTCGCTTTTCATATCGCATGAGACGCTTGAACCGCCTTTTCTCTGTCTCGTCGTATCGGGAGGCCATTCGCATATTTTGGTGGTCGAAGATTACGGCGTATATCGCCTGATCGGCAAAACGCGTGACGACGCGGTTGGAGAGGCGTTTGACAAGACCGCAAGGGCGCTGGGGCTCGGGTACCCGGGCGGGCCGAAGCTTGAAGCGCTGGCACGCGAAGGAGAGCCAGTATATGCGTATCCCCGCGGATTCAAAGGCGAAACGCATCTGGATTTTACATTCAGCGGGCTCAAAACGGCGGTCATCAACCATATCCACAATATGGAACAAAAAGGCGAGACGTATAAAAAAGCGGACATTGCGGCAAGTTTTCAAAATGAAGCCGTTTCGTTTCTTGCGGATAACACGTTTGAAGCGGCGGCAAGAACGGGCATAAATAAAATCGGCATAGCGGGCGGTGTGTCGGCAAACGGCGCGCTCCGCGAGGCGTTCAGACGGCGCGCCGAAAAAGAAAACATATCGCTGTATCTGCCGGAGCTCAAATACTGCACGGACAACGCGGCAATGATCGGATGCGCGGCCGCATTTTCAAAGGAAACGGATCAACCGCTTCGGCTCAATGCCGACGCGTCCAGAATGCTTTTCGAATAACAGCCAAATAAGCCGAATAATATAGATGAGACGGCCTGCGGAGGTGTATGATGACGCGGAATCTAAGGTATCTCATCTATTTTCTTATTATCGTTTTGCTGATTGTATCGCTGCTTGCGATTCCTCTTTCAAAGCCCGTTATGAATTCGAAAGACAGAATAATCGTCATCGATGCGGGACACGGAGGCTTTGACGGAGGCGCAGTGAGCCCGAACGGCGTCAGGGAAGACAGGCTCAACCTTTCCGTGGCGAAAATGCTCAAAACGATGTGCGAAAACCAAGGCTATTCCGTGATCATGACGCGCGATGACGACAACGCGCTGGGGGATACGAAGGATGAAGACATGCAAAAACGCCGGCAGATCATTCAAAACGCGGACGCCGATATCGTCGTTTCGATTCATATGAACAAATTTGTCGATACAACTTGTTCGGGCCCCGTCGTTTTTTATGAAAAATCGTCGGCGGAAGGCGAAAAAATTGCAAAAATCGTGCAAAGTCAGCTTGTGGAAACGCTGAAACCCGAAAAACAGCGTACGGAAAAACCGGAAACGTATTTCATTCTGCAGTCAGGCAATACTCCGTGCATATTGGTGGAATGCGGTTTCCTCTCCAACGAACGCGAAGAAAAGCTTCTGCAGACAAAGGAATATCAGCAAAAATGCGCCGCGGCTATATTCAAGGGCATTCAGCTCTACTTCTCGCAGCAATTATTATCCATTCATGTCTGAAGCATGCCTCCATGCATTTTGCACGGAGGCATCTTTCGCGCAATGCATTTCATCGTATTCTTAAAAAATCCCGTTGCTTTTTGGCGGGTTTGGTGTATAATATCGTTGAAGGTCAAAGATAGTCAAAAGAGGAGTGAGGCAGCATGTCGGTTCTCAGCGATACGATTGAACAGTTTATCAAAGAATTGATGAGTGAATATGAAGGAAAAATCGAACTGCAAAGGAATGAACTCGCGCAGCATTTCAACTGTGCGCCTTCTCAGATCAATTATGTGCTGGCGACACGGTTCACGCCCGAAAAGGGATATATCATTGAAAGCAGACGAGGCGGCGGCGGTTACATCAGAGTGCTGCGGCTGAGTGTGGACGAGTCGGACCATCTGTTTCGGCTTGTGACCACAAGGATAGGTGAAAGCATATCCGAAAGGGATGCGCACGATGTGATATGCAGACTGGTTGACAGCAAGGCGGTAAGCAGGCGCGAAGGGGCGCTCATGAGCGCCGCAGTGTCCGACAAATCACTTGGGATTCCGGCAATGCTCAAAGACCGCGTGCGTGCCGGCATATTGAAACAACTGGTGCTTGTGCTTCTGAGCGAGGAGGAAACATAATGCTGTGCGACAACTGTTTAAAAAACAACGCGACCGTCCATATGACGACGTTTGTCAACGGACAGGTGAAAACCGTTCATCTTTGCGCTCAATGCGCTTCACAAAAGAAGACGGCGGTGGTGATGCCGTGGTTTTCGTTCAACGATTTTATGAGCACGTTTTATGCGGAAACGGCGGACAACCAGCAATGCGAAGTGTGCGGCACGACGCTTGAAAGCTTCAAGAAGGACGGAAAGCTTGGTTGCGCGAACTGCTATAAGGTATTTGAAGACAGCATTCTGCCCGCAATCAAAGGCATACATATGAGCGTTGCGCATACAGGCAAGCACCCAGGGGAACGCGTAGAGCCGAATAAAAAAGAAAGGGAAGAGGATGACCGCCAGTCGCTTAAAGAGAGGCTGAAAACGGCGCTGAAAGAGGCGGTGGCTGTCGAAAACTTTGAAGAAGCGGCGAGACTGCGCGACGAGATTGCGCTGCTTGAAAAGGGGGAATAAGCATGAAGTGGCTGAAAGCCGGCGCGCCGGAAAGCGACGTGGTGGTATCCACGCGCATTCGGCTTGCTAGAAATATAACCGACGTGCCTTTCCCTGCGCGTATGACGGCCCCTAATGACGCCGAAAAAGTCCATCGGCTTGCGAAAGAGTCTCTGCTTAAGGCTTCCGATTTTCGTTATTTCCGTCTCAGCGATATGTCGGAGCTTGAAAAGCGCGTGCTTGTGGAGGAAAACGTAATCAGCGCGGATCTTTTGCGCAGCCGCTTCGGCGGACTGATTTCTAACAGTGACCAGAGCGTCAGCGTGATGCTTATTGAAGAGGATCACTACAGACTGCAAAGTCTGGCGTCCGGGCTTGATATTTATAAGGCGTATGATGAAGCCGACCGGCTGGACAACCTTCTTTCGGAGGGCGTTCAATACGCCTTCGACGAGAAGCTTGGTTTTTTAACAAGCTGTCCGACGAATGTGGGGACAGGCCTTCGGGCGTCTGTGATGCTGCACCTGCCCGCGCTGACGGCGGCCAAGGCACTGCCTCGAATCACATCCATGATCGGCAAGGTGGGCATGACGGTGAGAGGTGCTTTCGGCGAGGGCAGCGCGGCGCTGGGGGCTTTTTACCAGATATCCAATCAGATAACGCTCGGCGTTTCGGAAAGCGAGATATTGAGCCGGCTGCTGTCGATGGCGAACAAGGTGATCAACTTCGAACGGGGAACGCGGAAAGAGCTTTACAGCAGCTTGGGCATCGCGCTTGAAGACCGCATATGGCGGGCTGTGGGGGTGCTCAAATATGCCCGGCGTATCGGAGACGCGGAAGCCCAAAAGCTGTTGTCCGACGTGGCGTTCGGCGTGTCGCTCGGCATTGTGGAGGGTATCACGAGCGGCGAGCTTTACGAGGTTATGATGAATACGCGCCCCGCCATTATCGCACAGCGTGACGGACATATCAATCCCGCCGAGCGGGATGCGGCTCGGGCGGAAATCATAAAAAAGGTTTTAACGAAAGAGGGGAGATGATGACAGATGGATTTCTTTGCGAAATTTACCGAGGGCGCTAAAAACGCTCTTAAGCATGCGGAGAAAAAAGCAAGGGAGCTTGGACACAACTATGTGGGCACTGAGCACCTGCTGCTTGGGCTGATTTGTGAAAAGGACGGCGCCGCCGCGAATCTTCTCAGCCTTTCGGGTGTGACGGAGGAAGCCGTGATGCAAAACGTGCTGGCATTGATCGGACAGGGCGATTTTGTGTTTACGCAGGGGTTCGGATATACGCCGCGCTCCAAAAAAATCCTTGAGCTCAGCGTCACGCTTTCGAGACAGCTTGGGCAGAGCTATGTGGGTACGGAACATATTCTCATGGCGCTGATACGTGAAAAAGAAGGTGTCGCGTTTAAAATCATGAGCGATCTCGGCGCGGATTTCAACGAAATTGAGAACGGCATATATAATGTGACGGGTGAGAACGCCGATCCTCCCGAAAACAATGCCAAGAAGGATCAGAAAACGCCCAAGCTTGATAAGTACGGACGTGATCTCACCAAAGCCGCCAAGGACGGCGAGCTTGATCCGGTAATCGGACGCGCGCAGGAAATCGAGCGTATCACGCAGATCCTTTCAAGGCGCACGAAGAACAACCCCGTGCTTATCGGAGAGCCAGGCGTAGGCAAATCGGCGATTGCCGAGGGTCTCGCGCAACGCATTGCGGAAGGGAATGTGCCTGAGCTTCTGAGGAACAAACGCGTCGTGTCGCTGGATCTTGCGGGCATGATTGCGGGAACAAAATACCGCGGCGAATTCGAAGACCGTCTCAAAGAGGTGCTCAAGGACTTGCAGTCATCGGGCAGCGTGATACTGTTCATCGACGAAATCCATACCATTGTGGGCGCGGGCGCGGCTGAAGGCGCGATGGACGCGGCAAGCATTTTGAAGCCTGCGCTTGCGCGCGGCGAGATACAGGTTGTGGGCGCGACGACATTTGACGAGTACAGGAAGCATATCGAAAAGGACGCGGCGCTCGAAAGACGGTTCCAGCCTGTGACGGTGGGAGAACCCACGCGTGAAGAAGCCATTGAGATTCTGAAGGGGCTTCGTGACCGCTATGAAGCGCATCATCGCGTGAAAATCACGGACGAGGCGCTGAAAGCCGCCGTCGAGCTTTCGGACAGGTACTTAACGGATCGTTTCCTGCCCGACAAAGCGATAGACCTGATGGACGAGGCGGCTTCGAAAGTGCGGCTGAGCCTGTATACCGCGCCGCCGGATATCAAGGAGCTCGAAGAAAAGCAGGAGGAACTGCGAAAAGAAAAGGATCAGGCGATCACGCATCAGAACTTTGAACGGGCGGCGGAGCTGCGAGATGAGGAGAAGAAAATCGAAAAACAGATCGCCGCGATGAAAAGCGCATGGGAAAAGGATACCAGCCGGCGTGAAGGCGAAGTAACCGAAAAGGAGATCGCCGAGATTGTGTCGAACTGGACGCACATACCGGTTGTCAAGCTCACGGAGGACGAAGCCAACAGACTGCTGCATATGGAAGAGACGCTGCACCGGCGCGTGATCGGACAGGACGAGGCGTGCACGGCGGTCGCGAAAGCGATCCGGCGCTCGCGTGCGGGGCTCAAGGATCCCAAGAGACCCGTCGGCTCGTTCATATTCCTCGGCCCGACGGGTGTCGGCAAAACCGAGCTGTCGCGCGCGCTGGCAGAGGCGCTTTTCGGCGATGAAGACGCGCTGATACGCCTCGATATGTCGGAATATATGGAAAAGCACGCGGTCAGCAAGCTTATCGGTTCGCCGCCGGGATATGTGGGTTTTGATGAAGGCGGACAACTCACTGAGAAACTGAGGCGTCATCCGTATTCGGTGCTGCTTCTCGATGAGATCGAAAAAGCGCATCCTGATGTGTTCAATATCATGTTGCAGATACTTGAAGACGGCCGCCTGACCGACTCGAAAGGCCGCGTCGTGGATTTTAAAAACTGCGTCATCATCATGACGTCCAACCTCGGTGCGACGAATATTGATGCCAAACGCATCGGTTTTACGGTTGAAGCGGGCGATAAGGGCTATGAACGGATGAAGCAGGGCATTATGGAAGAGCTGAAAAAAGCGTTCAGACCGGAGTTTATCAACAGGCTTGACGATATTATCGTGTTCCACAAGTTGAGCCCCGATCATACGAAACAGATTGTGAAGCTGATGCTCGGGAATGTCATCAAACGCCTTGAAGAACGGGAGATTTACCTGACATACGCAGAAGATACGGTTGAATATCTTGCGAAGGAAGGCTTTGACGAAAATTACGGCGCGCGACCGCTTCGCCGCATGATACAGCAAATTGTGGAAGATGCGCTGTCCGAGGAGATACTCAAAGGAGCCATCAGCATCAAGGATCATGTTTATATGTATATGGATGACGGCAAGCCCGTTTTCAAAAAACGGGAGGATAAAAGCGCATAACGGTAAGAGGAGCGGCTAGACTGCTCCTCTCAGCTTGTCGAAAAACCAAAGGTTTTTCGACAGTTTTCCGGTTTTGCTTGTTCCTCGCAAGCTCGAAACGGCGCAAAACCGCAAGGTGTGGGCGGCGCGGGCCAAGCCCGTCTTGCCCACAAATTTAATTTATAGCTTTATTGACAGCCTGAGAGGAGCGGCTAGACTGCTCCTCTTTTTTATGGGTTAAAATGCCGTTTGCCTTGCCCGAATACGTATTTGATGTGCAGATGATCCATATACAGGTATTCAATTTGGTGGTATGATAAGTTGAAAGAAAGACAAACGAGGAGGTCAAAATGTCTTCCGAAATTAGACGGAATCAAATACGGGATATATTGAGAAACCGGTTTTCGCCCTTGAGCGCCGCCGAACTCGCGAAGAAACTCAATGTGACGCGGCAAACCATCGTCGGTGATATCGCTCTGCTGCGCGCGCAAGGGGCCGATATCATCGCGACGCCTGCGGGCTACCTGTTTGCGTCGAACATGGCAAAAGGATCGATGCTTGAGCGGCAAATCGCGTGCTGCCACACACCTTCGGAACTTGAAAACGAGCTGTTTACCGTTGTCGATAACGGCGGTGAAATACTCGACGTGATCGTGGAGCACCCGATTTACGGCCAGATTACGGGTCGCCTCGATATTAAATCCCGTTTTGATGCCGCCCGCTTTATCGACAGCATATGCAAGCAGAATGCTTTGCTTCTTTCCCAACTTACGGAAGGCATCCATCTCCATACGATCCGCTGCAAGGACGAACCCGCATTTGAGCGGATTTTATCGGCCTTAAGCGCGAAAGGCCTGCTTTTGAGCAAAGAGTGAAAAAACACTTGCCTTTGTCATACTCGATGTGTATAATGTCATTATAGGTGTAAAGACATGTATATATACATGCGAGGAGGCAATTGAATGAACACATCCGTTCGAGTTCACAGAATGACGCTGGCCGCCGTGCTGTGCGCCATCGGCATCATCATACCGATGTTTATGCCGCTGAAAATTGTGATTCCGCCCGCGTCGTTTACATTTGCGAGCCACGTGCCGATTTTTATCGCAATGTTTATTTCGCCGGTCACAGCCTTGTCGGTATCGGTCATCACGACGGGCGGTTTTTTATTCGGCGGTTTTCCGATAGTGATTGTCGTACGGGCGGCGACGCATGTGATATTCGCATTCGCGGGCGCGCTGTTTTTGCGAAACAGACGTCAGATACTTCAATCGATACCAAAAGCCGCTTTGTTTGCTTTTGTGATTTCGATTATTCACGGCGCATGCGAGGTGATCGCCGTCACGCCGTTTTTCGTGACCGGCAGTCTGAAGGAAGCGTTCTATTCGCAGGGCTATTTGATGTCCGTTTTGGGGCTTGTCGGCGCGGGAACCGTTTTGCACAGCATGGTTGATTTTTTCATAGCGGCTCTGATATGGAAGCCTTTGAGTAAAATGAAATCGCTTAAAGGTCTGGAAGCAGAAAATACGGCGAATACAATGCCGTAAGCCGCTTTTGTTATCTGCGCTGCGGCAGAAAAAGAATGGGATTTGTGAGGCGATCCTTTATGGTTCGTCTCTTTTTTTCACGCAATAAGGCATGATAACGCGCATAGGTACATATATATCTAGTGTTTAAGCAATCTATACGATGGAGGATGCGCCATGCAAAGCTATAACATGTACAAGGATATTTCCGAGCGGACGGGGGGCGATATATACATCGGCGTCGTGGGGCCGGTCAGAACGGGCAAATCGACGTTTATCAAACGGTTCATGGATATGCTGGTGCTCCCCAATCTCGATGATACGCACGAAAAGGAACGCGTAGTTGACGAACTGCCGCAGAGCAGCGCCGGTAAAACGATCATGACCACGCAGCCGAAATTTGTCCCCACAAAAGCCGTCAGAATCAATATCAACGACGAGGCGGAAATGAATGTGCGCATGGTCGATTCCGTAGGATATATGGTGGACGGCGCGATGGGCCATTTGGAGAACGACATGCCGCGCATGGTCACAACGCCCTGGTTCGACCATGATATCCCGTTTGAAGAAGCGGCGGAAACGGGTACCCGCAAGGTAATCACCGAACACAGCACGATCGGAATTGTGATGACGACGGACGGAAGCATCACGGAAATACCTCGTTCGAGCTATGTGCAGGCGGAGGAGCGCGTGATACGCGAGCTCACGGAGCTTGGCAAACCATTTATCATCATTCTCAACTCGGCAAATCCGAGAAACGAGGATACCATCAGCCTTCGAAAAGCAATGGAGGAGAAATACAAGGTGCCGGTTCTTTTGCTGGATATTATGCGGCTCAATGAAACGGATATTACGACAATGCTCGAGAATTTGCTCTACGAATTTCCGCTCAAGGAAATCAACATCGAAATGCCGGGATGGGCACGCGCGCTGTCTCCGGATCACTGGCTGATGAGCGAGGTGCTTGGCGGCATTTCAGGCTCGATAGGAACGCTCGAAAAGGTGCGTGATTACAAAGGACTTGTTGAAGCGATGAAACAGCTGGACGATGTCAGCGGCGCGTCTGTCAGCAAGATAAAGCTTGGCGAGGGCTGCGTCCAAATGCAGCTTGATTTTCCCGAAACGCTGTTTTATCGGATACTCGGCGACGAATGCGGCTATCCGATAGAGGACGATTATCACCTTGTCTCCATCGTCAAAGATCTTGTGAGCGCCAAAAAACAGTACGACAAAATATCCGATGCGCTGAGAAGCGTCAAGGAAACAGGCTATGGCCTTGTTCCGCCGTCGATGGAGGAAATGTCGATGGAGGAACCCGAAATTGTCAGGCAGGGCGGCCGTTTCGGCGTCAAGCTGAAAGCAAGCGCACCGTCGCTTCATCTTATCCGCGTGGATATCGAGACAGAGGTATCACCAATCGTCGGCAGTGAAAAACAGAGCGAGGAGCTTGTCAAATATATGATGGCGGAATTTGAAAACGATCCCGCTAAAATATGGAAAACAGACATATTCGGCAAGCCGCTCCATGAGCTTGTCAAGGAAGGGCTGTCGAGCAAGCTGTCCCATATGCCGGATGATGCGCGCATGAAGATTCAGGAGACGCTGCAGCGGATCATCAATGAGGGCAGCGGCGGTCTGATATGTATTTTACTGTAGCATTTTGAGCCCCCTCTAAAAGCGGGGTTTTTTTTATCCTGATTATATGGTACTATCACTGTAAATGACTCACAAAAGAGAGAGCGAGGCCGACATGACTGAAGAGGTGATCAGAAAACTGCTGAACCGTATACTCAAGGACCTTTTTTTTAAGATACTCAAATTGCAGGCAAAAATGGTATCAAGGGCGGCGGAGGAGCCGATCAGCAGGACGGAGATGCATACGCTGGAGGCTATTGAAGAATCGGAATATGTCACGCTGACTCAGATCGCGGATAAGCTCAGCATCACGAAGGCCACTGCAAGCGTAACGATCAAGCGGCTTGTAAAAAAGGGTTTTATAAAAAAAGTAAAAGCGGAAAACGACAAGCGGATCAGCACGCTGAAGCTGACTCAAAAAGGAGAGGACAGCTGCGGTAAACACAGGGAATTTCATGAAGGCCTTGTTGACAGCATACTTCATGAATTTAAAATTGAGGAATATCCGTACGTGATCAAATCGCTTCAGGCGCTGCTCGATTATTTCATCAAGCTTGAAAGGTCATTTTGACGACATGACTGTTTATCCGGCTTTGGTCTAGGCTTTTTTCCGCAGAAATACTCGATAAAAGCGTCGGTTTTCAGTATGTTCTTTTTCAAAAGCAAATCATTTTCAATGAGCGCTTTCAAAATTTCTTTTTTGAACTGAGCGCTCTTTTTAGTCGGCACATCAAAAGAGAGCTCGGCGAGGCTGCCTTTCAGCTGCCAGATTTCAAGCTTTGCTTCAAGCCCGTTATATTCGCCGCTGTAAGCGACGGCGGTTACGGGGCCGAGCAGCGAGGATTCGCATAATTTCACAAAACCTGCATTCTTGCCGCCAAAGTCCGTAAAGACGGCAGGGCTGTTGATAATGGCAAGACGTTTGGCTTCGGCTTCATCGGGGCTGTCTTCGATATCCGAAAATACGCGCACATAGGAGAGGCTGAAAGTTTTTTTTGTATAGGTGAGGTCGATTTCCGGCAAAAAACCGGCGGAAAATTGTTTGGCCGCTTCGCTGTTCAGCATATCTTTATACTCGGTTTCACTGTAGCGCTTCTTGAATGTCAGCTCAAGACCGCCGCCGTCGCCAAACAAACGATATCGCACAGACCAATCGAGATGATTCAAGTCTTGAGCCGATGTTTCAAGATACCAGATATCATGGGTACTCGGTTCGTCGCCGAATTGAAAAAGCGTATTCAATTCTTTCCCGGGCTTTCCGTCTTCCGTCAATGCCGCTTGGCTGTTCAGAATAAGCTTGAGCTCGGTATCCGGTATATTTTCTTTGAGTTTCATTCGCAGCCTCCTCAATAATAGTGTCTGCGGCCGCCGTTTTTTTATCCGAAACATGAAAGATATGAAATGTGCAGAGGTTGAAAAAGGCGCATTGAAAATGCAGGAAAGTTTGGCTCAAATGTCATTAATATTGGTGAATCAGAGCGCGGATGCCCGAAAATGAAGGAACGTCATCAGACATCCGTCATCTAAAACCGCTTTTTTCGTTTGTGAGCACAAGAACGATGTTGACTTTTTCATGCGCGGCTGATAAAATCCATATCAGTTAAGAGCTCGGTGAAAACCCTGTTCGTTAAGATGTTTTTATGATGAACTTGCAAAGACGCAGTTCCTGTTTGAAGGCTGCGTCTTTTTTGTGTTTATGACACCGGACAAAGGTGAGATGGGAGGATGGTATGGCAATCACGCTTGGAATGCTTTGCAAAAACGCGGACAGCGATTATGGATTGAAATTGATGGCAGGCTCCGCAGGCATAGACAACCTTGTTCGTTGGGTCCATGTGGTGGAAGACGTCAGACAAGCAGACTGCCTGCGAGGCAATGAATTTGTATTCACGACAGGCATTGCTCGGAACGGAGAGGATTGGCTGCTGCGGTTTGCCCAGAACCTATATGAGAGGAACACCGCGGGTTTGGCTGTCGCCGTCAGTCCGCATGTGTCGAGCTTGCCGCAATGTGTGACGGACTTCTGCGACAAACATTCTCTGCCGCTGTTTGTGCTGTCTTCGGCAGACCGTTTGACTGATATTACCTATCATTTTTGCCGCTGTATTATGGCCGGCGAAGAAACGGAAACCAGCCTTGCGGCGGCGATAATAAATTTGGTTTTTGAACCGCATGAAGAAAAGGCATTTCGGTATACGCTTGAAAAAAACGATTTTACC
>JAJUJH010000056.1 GCA_029265435.1 Clostridiales bacterium | reverse complement strand
GTTCAATACATTCAATTTGGCGGCGAGCAGCTGCGCGTAAAGGATTTGGTACTGTCCGGCGTATGGCGGCGAACCGGGCGCCGGAGGGGAAGGCGTTGTCAGAGACAAAACGGCATTTGCGTTAGCCGTCGTTACGGTAAAACTGAGCCCTGCGGCGCCGATTCCAAGCACAACGCTCCCTCCCGCATTTGTGATCAGCGTATTGACCAGTTCGGGATGGTTTTTGAAGTAGCCGATCGTATACGTGCACGCCGTGGGCTCAGGGCATGGGCCTACCGCAGGCGTCCCGCAGATAATGCCCGCAGGCGTTGCCGTCGCTTTTGCATGGAATGCCAAGGGAACCTGCACGCAAATTCTCTGGCTCACCAGAAACTCGCAGAACTCGGCGGGAATTCCCGTGCACTGTCCGATAAACGCATTTCCGCAGCAACATGTCAGTATTGTGCCGACATCCACCTGCGGCTCAATATGAACATTTGCCTGTATGCATACCGTATCATGGACTGTGGTTGGGCAAGACAATCGAAATCACCTTTCTTTCCGATGGATAGTATAAGTATATGTCTGCCGTCACCGGATGTGATAACACGCAGATACAAGAGAGAAAGCAAAAAAGAGCCCCTCGCTCGTCCGGGGCTCACAGACTCTCAATAATGCAAATATATCATTTGTGGGCAAGACGGGCTTTGCCCGCGCAGCCCACACCTTGCGGTTTTGCGCCGTTTCGAGCTTGTGAGGAACAAGCAAAACCGGAAAACTGTCGGAAAACCGAAGGTTTTTCGACAAGCTGAGAGCCCCGCGTTCGTCCGGGGCTCATGCGATATGTGCTTTAATTCAGTTCCTTCACAACCTTTTGGGCAAGCGACGTGTCAATCACATCCGCAAACGAAACCTTTTTGTCCATTACGCCCGCTTGGATAATGATATCCTGCAGACGGTCAAACGCTTCCTCCTTCATCACAGGGGTATCCATCCACGCGTCGATCGCCCTGTAGGACCTCGCGACGGCGGTCAGGGACTCGACCGACGTATCCGGGAAGAAGGATACGATCGCCTCGGCAATTTCTTTGTCCGTCGCTTTTTGAATGAACCGCTGGCCCTTATACAAGGCCCTCAAAAATTTCTCTATCGTATCGCCATGCGCGCTTATGTAGCTTTTTTTCGCGGCGAATCCGGTATACGGCACCTCCCCGCTTTCGGCGCCCACCGCGTCAAGGATATATCCTTTGCCCTCCTGCTGGAAAGCGGATGCCGTGGGCTCGAACAGCGTCACGTAATCACCGGTTCCGCCCTCAAACGCGCCGCCCATCAGATTGAACTGTATGTTTGTGATGACCTCCACGTCTTTGCCCGGCTCAAGGCCGTTTTTTCGAAGCACATACTCAAGCGTCATCTCGGGTACGCCGCCCGCGCGGCCGCCGATGATTGTCTTGCCTTTCACATCGCTCCACTCAAAATCAGGATCCGGCTCGCGCCCCATCAGGAATGATCCGTCTCGTTTTGTGAGCTGTCCAAAAATGACAGCGCTGTCCTCCCGGCCCTCGTTAAACACATAAATGGCCGCTTCCGGCCCCAAAAGAGCAATATCCGCCTGACCGGACAGCAGCGCCGTCATCGACTTATCCGAGCCTCCGCCGTTGACTAGCTCAAGATCGATCCCCTCCTCCTTGAAATAGCCGAGGGAAATGGCGGCATAAAACGGCGCATAAAATACGGAGTGCGTCACCTCGTTGAGCGTGATCTTCTGTGCAGGCTGCGGCGCACAGCCAAGAAACATGACCGCCACGACGAGGCATAGCGCCGCGGCAAACAGCCGTTTCATCATAGCATATCCTCCTTGCAACATGATTCGTTTCATCATATTCAAGGCAGAGGAAAAGGTGAAAAGTACGGCCAAACAAAAAATGGGCCTTCGCGGCAGGCGAAGAACCCGTTCGTCTTCATTACTGAGAAATTACCGGCATTGCCCGACCGTCTCGATCAGCTCGGATATCCTTTCGACGATATCCTCCCAACGGTAATTGGCCGTCACATAGCGAACTGCGTTTTTGCACATTTCATCGTATTCTATCGGATGACTAAAAAGATATCTGAGCGCGCCTTCAAACTCATAATAGCATCTGAAATACAGGCCGGCGTTGCTTCTGACGCAATGCCCTCTCAGCACATCGCATCCGCCGTTAACGAGAACAGGCCTGCCAAGCGCCATGCTTTCCAGCACGACGATAGAAAGGCTTTCATATTCAGACGCGAGCACCAGCGCCACGCTGTCGCGCATCACAACAAACTTGTGCTCCTCGCTGACAAATCCAAGGCTGATGATGTCCGGATCGTCCGGGATATTCATCATCGGCTTGCCAAGAAGCACAAGCTTTAAATCTCCGGGATTCCGTTTCTTGTATTCCTGAAAATACGCAAACAAGAGTCCGCATCCCTTCGATTCGTCAATACGCCCCGCATATACGAGATACGTGTGTAAGCCATACAGGCTTTCTGCGGTTGCGGCTTTGGGGAGAGGCGGTATTTCTATCCCACAGCCCGCCATCACACAAGGAATCCCGCCGGTATAAAATATCTTTTCAACAAACTCCTGTTCCTCATATGTGTTATATATCAATCCTTTTGCGTTTTCAAAAACATCCCTGTAATGAGCCAAATAAATCGGCTTCTCATTATGCGCCGTCGGTATCAATACCGCGTTGCGCATTCCTTTCGGCAGGCACATCGCGCTCAGGTAATAAAGATATGTCATGAACAGCACGCACCGATACTCCAAGTGATGCTTTTCGATATATGCAACAAGCTCCGGACAATACGGGCCTTGCTCATCGATCCATTTTCTTTCCTGCGCCATCGTATGCGCGGCGCTTAAAAAGAGCTTCTCCGAAAGCTTGTTGAACCTCCTGACATCCCTTTGCTTTTTTACGGCGAACCGCTTTACCTTTACGCCATTGATTCGGGTTTCTCCCGGCGCGTATTCGTTTGCCCAAGTCATATAATCCACGGCGCAGGTGGTCAGCACTTCAACCTCGTATCTGCCGGCAAGCTTCTCCGCAAAAAGGCGGCATAACAGCTCTGCTCCGCCGTTGACTTCCAACCCGTACCTTTGGCATACCAACGCGATTTTTTTCATATCCCCGCCTCGCTTAAATCTTTAAAAAAAGCCATATACTTTTTTGTAACAGCATCCCACGAATAATTGTCCAGCACAAATTCACGCCCGTTTTTGCCCATTTCTCCGGCAATCGTTTCGTGCTTCAGCATATAGTCGATACAGGCTTCAAATTCATGGTATCCGTTATAATATAGCCCGGCGTTTGCCTTAATCACAAACTGCCTTGTGACCTCGCACTGCGCGTTCACCAAAACCGGCCTTGAGCACAGCCAGCTTTCCATAATGACAATCGAGAAGCTTTCAACCGACGAGGGCTGGCATAAAACATATGCGGCCGCGCACGCGTCATATTTATCCTGTATAGAGATAAATCCAAGATCATGAACGTCATTCTTGACGGAAAAGGGGATATCGAGCGTTCCTCCTCCCGTCAGCACCAGTTTCAAGCTGTTTTGATGACGTTTCTTGTATTCCGCAAAATAGCGCAAAAGCACATCCACATTTTTGCCCGCATCTTTTCTGCCCATATAAAGAACAAACGGCTCGTCAATATGATACTTGCGTACGAACCGCTCCTTGTCATATCGAACGTCCGTATCCAATCCGGTTCCGATCACTTCCGTGCGCACGCGGGACAGATCATATAAACGCATTGCCAGTTCTTTTTCAGCTTCGGCGTTGAACAGCATGCCCGCCACTTGCGAAAACCGCTCTTTGAACAGCTTCAAATAAGCGTAACTCTCATCATGAAAGCAGGGAATCAGTACGGATTTCTCGGGACATACCGCGCAGCCGTCATAGGTGGTGCCAAACATATAAGGTATAAACACAAAAAGCGAATAATCGCCGCTGTTGGACCGGATATATCCATATAGCGCGTCGCTGCCGATGTTATTGTCAACGAATACACGCTCTTCTTCGGCGGATATGGTGATCCCGCTCATAAGCTTCGCGTTCACAAAATCAAACGCGGCGCGGTCTCTTTTATTGACACGGAATCGGCGTACGACGAGCCCGCATTCATTGTAAACGCCTTCCTTGTAAAAGTTAACGCCCCAATCGCTTTGAAATTCCTTCGCGCAGGTCGTGAGAACCTCAATTTCCGCTCCGGTCTGCCGCAGATGCGCCGAAACGCCTCGCAGCAAAGCTTCGGCGCCGCCCGGAATATTTTCACCAAACCACGGTGTCACAAAACCGATTTTCTTCATTCGTATCTCCGTCATCGCACACAATCCGATATCAGGCGCTTGAAAGTCTCCTTTGTCCGGTCATATGAAAAGTCTTTCAGGCGCTCTTGCTGCCCTTTAACAACGGCTTCCCTCAGCGCCCTGTCATTCAGCAGCCTTTCGATGAGCTTTGCGATAAACGCCGGCTGCTTGTCGTCAACAGCTATTGCGCTGCCGCCCAGCGTTTCGGGTACCGCCGCCGCCTTATATGCGATGATCGGCACATCAAAATACATCGCCTCAAGCAGGGGAACACAAAAGCCCTCATGCTCGCTCATGCATAAAAACACGTCGGCCAGCTTGTAATATGCCAATATCTCATCGAATTTGGTATGCCCCGTAAACACCACATCTCCAACACCGAGGTCGCGCACATATTGCTGCAGCTTTCTGTAATACGCTTCAAGGCCTTTGTACGAGCCCACAAGAAAAAGCCGAGATTTGGGATTGACATAAGCCTTATAGTATGCAAAGGCTCTGATGATATCCTCCTGCTTCTTGTTTGGCGCAATGCGCCCGACGAACAATATGTTGACCCAATCGTCTTCATACTGTCTCAAAACACGCTGATTGGGCGCCTTTTCATAGTCGTCAAAGGGAACGATAATGGGAAGCACATCAATCGGACAAGTGTACCCCGCTTCGATCAGGTCGGTTTTATTGAACTCCGAATCGGCAAAGCAGCGTTCCACTTTGCCTTTCAGAAAATTCAGCCCGTCTCTGCCCATATATGTCAGATCATAATTGGCTTTGCTGTACCCGTAAAAATACTGATACGGCGTTATATTGTGATAAACCATGATTTTTCTTCCGGGGTAATTCACGATGCTGTAATTGAGATCGGTTCCCATTGACATGTGATAGAGAATGATATCCCTCTTATTCAGTATTTTCAGATGATCGATGCTTTTGGCTGTGCCTTTTTTTAATCTGTGGTCAATATTCTGTGCATAAATCTCCGTGTCGTACCCCAGTTCTTCAAGCAAGCGGCGCATAGCAATGGTATGGTTGCCGACAGCATCCCCGAACGCTATCGTCGATAAAATCTGTACGATACGCATCGGCTCACTCCCGTCCTCGGCTTTCCAGCCGTTTTTCCAGCTCCTCTACGCGTTTCGCCAGTTCGTCAATGCGCGCTTTGCTTTTTCTGTCCTCATCAATATAATAACGCAGCGAGTTCATCGCCTTTACCGCCGCCACATTAAACTGCGATTGGTCGCAAAAAGCAGGCGCGATGTAAAACCTTGTGAGCTTTCTGATCGTCTTTTTTATCAACACGGCGATCGGATTCCCGGCAATGGGCCGATCAGGCTGAATCAGACAAGTCTGATTCATTTGCTCCACATTCTCATAAAAATAATCTTCATCAAAGCACTCATACACGGCGCCGCAGCGAATGGGTGCGCCCGATTCAAAAGCCGGCAGTTCTTTATCCAAGCCTTTTTCTTTTATTTCTTCTCGAATCTCCTGCATGATTTTTTCAATATCGACCATGGAATATCCATTATCCTCCATCTAAGCGTTAATGTTTAATGCTTCTTCTTTTTCGAAAAAAATCCTGTAATATTGTCTGGCGGCATCTTCCCACGTATAGCTAAGCAGCCTTTCTCTAAACGCCTGCTGTTTTTTTATCGTACCTTCACGATCCTCCAATACTTTTTTTAGTTTTTGGGCCAATTCTTCCGCATTACTCGGATCAAACAATTCAAGCCCGCAATCTTCTTCAGTAAAACCAAGACTCTTTATTCTTTCCGATACAATTGGAATACCTGATAACACAATAGGTATTTTCATATAAAGAGCTTCGCTTGCCTGCAAAGGAAATCCTCCTTCAAACCGCGATGGAACGGGTACAACGGCCGAGTATTTATACAGGCTATATAACTCTATTTCTGTTACATTAGAAATAAATCTCACTTTATCTTCTATATGATATTCCTTTATCTTATTATCAATCTCACTAATTTCACTTCTTGCATCTGTCAAAACTAATTCAATATCTATGTGACTGTCAAGAAGCTTTTTAAATGCATCCAATAATATCGTCACATTCTTGTATGGCCGTATCTGTGTTGGATAAAACATATATTGGCCATAGAGTCCGTATTGTTCTCTTAATCTATCCTCACACAAAATACGATCATCGATTCCAGAAGGAATCAACACTGGCAAGTATACCGTTTCGGTTTTATTTTCAGACAAATTCCTTATATATTTAAGCAGTTGAAATTGTCTTACCGTATCGCTGATGGCAAACATAGTTGAGCCGGCTCTTGCCAGATTTTCAGCTCTGTTTTCTATATCGAGCATTCGAGTTTTATACAATGGATCTTTTTCAACAAATTCATCATAAAAATGATGTACAGCCATATCATGAGCAGGTACAAAAACCGGTTTATTTATGCCAATAACATTATCAAGATATATAATAGCTGGAACAAAACACTCCGCACGGGAAAAATGCTTAGCAATGATAAATAAATTATCTTTTCTTTCATTGATATCCCAGGGAAGTTTTGCATCAATTTCATTCACACCCAGCACATCCATCCAGTTTTTATCAGTTATGATTTTGATGCTCCCCAATAAATGACGATCTTCAAGGGTTCGCTGAAACGTATTATATACCTCAGCTTCATTAAATGAATAAGTCCAAATTTCAACATCCACTGGATAGTTTTTTAATAACGCGCCCACCAATATAGGCCCCCCTGCCAATACATACCCTGTCAATAATGGAAGCTCCTGTTCCAATATGAGCCCCTTCACCAATTCTCACAAATCCGGATACCGCTGCTCCTGGTGCAATATGACAATGCTCTTCAATAATGCAATCATGGTCCAATGAGCAATTTGTATTAATAATACAATTATCGCCAATAACAGTATTAACATTAACAACAGCCCCAGGCATAATGCAAATGCCTTTGCCCAGAATAGCTCTTGGTGATATGATTGCATGTCTGCTAATTAAATTAATGGGCTCATATCCAATAGAAACGGCTTCATGATAAAGCTTTCTTCTTACGGCATTATCTCCAATAGCAATAAAAACAAATCTATGTCCTTTCTGATATAATTCCGTTAAATCGCAACCCCTCCCAATAATGGGTATTTCTTTCATTAACGGCACTTCCTTCACTTGTGGATATATCGGGTCAACACAGCCCACTACCTCGATAAGCTTATCTTGCAAGGCAATATCCAAAACACTCCTGGCATGCCCGCCTGCGCCGCAGATAATTACTTTCTGTTTCATTTTTCCTCACTAGTACAAAACACTATGATATTTACATTTTTACTACTATATCAGACATGTTACCCAAAAAACAAGCAAATCTCAGATCATTAATAAAATGCATTATCAAAATGCTTTTCCGTTTCCATTTTTAGTTCTTTCGAGTTATCTAATTCCGTTGACCAAGTACATGTCTTTGAGCTGGCGCATATACCCTCTATTTCAAATTCATAAACACGCCGAGTATAATTTAATGCATTACCGTTTTTGTCAATCAAATAGGCAAACAGGCGGTACCTGCCTGGATATAGGAAGAGAACTGGAAACTTCAAATATATAGAATGCTTCCCCGCATCTTTGCCCAAATCCAGGTTTGAATTTAACGTGTTATGTGAGAAGCACAAATAACCGTTAGCTGACCTGATTTCAATTCCAAACGCCAATTCGTTATATTTCTGTTCAGTACAATAACGAATTGCCAAATGATAAGATTTGCCGCAGATGAGCTTTTCTTCATGTTTACCTGCAAAGGTCAAAAACTCAATTTCTTCTATTGCAACTCCTAAAGCGGTGTCTCTGTTTTTTTCCATCTCCTTTTTCTGATGGATCACCATTTTATATTCCGGTGATTGGGTCACCATCATAATGAGATCGTCAACATTATTAAATGCATTTTGGCAATGTTCAATTATTTTTTCATTTTCAGGATCACGATCGAGATATTTTCTGTATACATTAACTACATCCTCAGCCGAAATCCCGGATTGTTTAGATGAATCATCCTTTGATAATTCATCAGTATTTGAATTTTCAATTTTTTCCGATTCCAAAATGGCATATCGCTCAATTGAATATTTCAGCGTATGCTCAATATCTTTCTTTCTATCAAAATACTCATAGTAATTATTGATTGTGTCTTCGCTCTCCGGATCACGCAACAAATATTTTCGATATAACTCTATTATATCTTCCCGTGTAAAATCTTTCTTTTGGGCTTCCGCTTTCTTCCGTTCCTCCGCCAAACGTTTTTCAATCGCAAACTTTTTCTCATACATATATTCATAGTAATCGTTCACGACCTTTTGAGGAGATCCGTCAGCAGCCACCTTGCCTTCATTAATCCATATTGCTCTTGTACACAAATTTTCCACCGAAGAAGTATCGTGAGTCACGATAATAATCGTGACTCCCCGCCTCTTGAGTTCTTCCAGCCAATCAAAACATTTTTTTTGAAAATTCTTGTCTCCCACTGATAGTATTTCATCGATCAGCAGTATATCCGCATCCACATTAATAGCGACGGAAAAAGCAAGACGGGTATACATTCCCGACGAATATGTTCTCACCGGGTTATCTATAAAATCCCAAAGCTCGGAGAAATCAATGATATCGTTTATTCTGCTTTCAATTTCATTTTTTGTCAACCCAAAAATGGCGGCATTCGTATAGATATTTTCTCTTCCGGAAAGGTCCTGATGAAATCCGGCTCCAAGCTCAATGAGGCTCGATACGCGCCCCTCTACTTTTACAATACCTTCATCGGGATAGATAATCCGGCTAATCAGCTTTAATGCCGTGCTTTTACCGCTGCCGTTCTCTCCGATCAGACCAACTACCTCGCCGGACTGAATCTTGATGTTAATATCCTTCAAAACCTGATATCTGACAAATTTATTTTTGCCTCTAATAATTCTTTCCCTAAATGTCGTTTTTTTATCGGGATATATTTTATAGCTCTTTGATACATTTTCTAAACAAATCACATCACGCTTTTGCTCCACCTTATAGTTCCTCCGCAAATCCACGCTGTAAACGCTGGAATAAGCAATAGCCCGCAATAAGAAATACTGCAGAAAGGCCTACCGCAAATAAAAGGGTCGATAAATCCGGCATTAACTTATCATATAAAATGTTGCGGTAGGCGATAATAATATTCGTCATAGGATTTAAATAAAACAACGATTTCACTTGCTCCGGCACCATAGAAACATCGTACATGACAGGACTTAAAAACTGCCACGCCAACGTGAAAATGCCCACAATCTGCTCAATGTCACGAAAATAAACGTTGATGCACGAAACGATAAGGGAGAGCCCCATAACAAACATAAATTCAACGATCATGATAATCGGTAACGCCAATATATAAACGCTGACGCCAATACCTGTTATGAATAAAGCGATAATAAGAACAATGAATGAAAAAAGCATATTCATAAAATTCGAGCATACGTTAGATATCGGCAATATAATTCTCGGAAAATATATTTTCTGGACTAGATTCTTATTTGCAATAACAGATACTGTGCTGCTGTTTAACGAAGCGGATAGAAATATCCATGGAACTAACGCAACAAATAAAAACATCGAATAGTTCTCGGTCCTCACCCCCATGACTTGTGAAAATACAAAGGAGTATACGATGAGCTGAAAAATCGGGTTGAGAAATGTCCATAAGAATCCCAGTACCGACGCTTTATACCGCGATCTAAGATCTTTTTTCACAAGACTGAAAACCATTTCTCTGTATAACCAAATTTCCTTCAACTGATCCATAATGTTTCCATTTCTTTCATGTGACAATTGTCATTAATCTTTTTTGTTGTCAATATTATAAACGATTCCATCAGCCCTGTAAACTCTTTATCCGCTCAATTTGTCCAATAAACGCTGTTATTTATTATTCTCTCTTTTTTCAGCTTCACGCGACAGCTTTTTTTCCAGCCCCTTTAACTTGATATTTCTAAAGAACAAACGAATTTTTCTCCAGAATATTCCGACAACGGCTCCCAAAGCGATAAAAACACCCGCAATTATCTGGATAACATATGATGTTGTTGCAGGGTCAATATAGCAATAGGATGTGCGTGCCATGGCGAGCATTCCAAAAAAGCAAAAATACATAAAAATCCCTGCATAAGCAAAAAACTTCTTCATCACTTTTACCTCCCGGTCAATTATAATATTCGCCGCAATACTTCCGCAACTTGTTCTTTCGTCAGCGCGATCGGATTGTTGTCCATTCGCCCTGTGGTAATCGCATTTGCCGCAATTTCATCAATATCGGATTGCCGGATGCCAAAAGCGGAAAGACGCAAACTCTGAATACCTCCGGACACATCTTCCATCCAACGCGAGAACCCGTTATAACCGTCAAACAATCCGTAAAGCTCGTGCATCCGGGGAACAACAGTTTCATTGATACGCATAACTTCGCAAAGTGTCATAGCAGCTGCAAAGCCATGTGAAACACCGTGCAACAATGTCAAAGGATAGGATATTGAATGGCATGCCGTCGTTCGTGTGATAGAAAATGCCAATCCCGCAGTTAAAGAAGCCAGGCACATTTCTTGACGCAATGGAATATTCGCAGTATCTTTCAAAACCAAGGGCAAAAATTCGCGTATTCTTTTCACGGCCTCAATTGCAAGCATTTGAGAAAGCGGAGTGCTTGCAACCGCCCAGAAAGCCTCCATTGCATGGCTTAATGCATCCAAACCGGTTGACAGCGTTATTTTGTCCGGCATATGCACGCAAAGCTCTGGTATTAACAGCGCCATTTTTGGAAAGCACGCCGGATCCTCTATCGACATCTTCACTTTTCTTTCCGTATCCCAAATTGTCGCCCATTTCGTTACTTCCGATCCGGTGCCTGAAGTAGTGGGAACAACGATCACGTCAATATCTGGCCCGTTAAAATAGCTTTTTTTTACAATAGCGCCGCGTATATCTTCATTTTTTAAAAAACGCCTATTTGTCATCCAATACAGCGCTGAAATCGATTTTGCAAGATCGATACAGCTCCCCCCGCCAATTGCAACAATACGGCGAAACGGAATATGCTGACTCAAAACGTTTAGTATTTCGGTTAAATCGCTAACAGAAGGATTTAACGGAATATTATCAATATGCAGACAATTGCGTCCTTGAACATAATCTTGAAACACCTTACAGTTCAATCGCTTTACCGTTCCGCGGCTCGCGAGTATGAGCGTCTGCTCCGTACCAGATGCAATCAGCGAAACAAAGCCCTCGATCGTTGTGAATCGTATATCGACCGGTGAAAATAATGAGTACTCCATCTCCCCATCCTTATGCTAACGATCGGGAATAAGCGAAAGAATCTGCTTAATGCCCATGCAATATTTTTCCGCTTCCAAAGATCGGCCATATTCCAGTATTGTTTGAGCCGTTTTCTGCATGGCGGGAAACGCGCTTCGAATAAGATGGTTAGCGTATATGATGATATTTGCACCGTTTTTAATCAGTATATCCTCCGTCACACAGTTATACGTTGTGGGCACTACGACGATCGGAATTAAACGGTTATACTTTCGAAACGTCCGGCAGAACTCCAATACCTCGTCCGGCGTCTCTTTGCAAGAGTGGATCATTATTCCATCCGCTCCCGCCTCGACATAAGCGATACATCTATTGATCGCATCATCCAAGCCTTTGCCCAATATCAAGCTTTCACAACGGGCAATAATCATAAAGTCCTTTGTCTTCAGAGCATCTTTGCCTGCACGTATTTTCCTGCAAAATGATGCCGGCTCATCCTGAACCTGCTCTGCTTCGGTTCCAAATAAAGAGTTCCTCTTCGAACCAATTTTATCTTCAATAATGATCGCCGAAATTCCGATGCGCTCTAATGTTCGAATATTGAACACAAAATGCTCTATGGCGCCGCCCGTATCGCCGTCCAGAATAATGGGTTTTGTGGTTACATCCATAATTTCTTCCAGCGTATGAATACGCGACGACATATCCACCAGTTCAATATCGGGTTTACCCTTCGCTGTAGAATCGCAAAGGCTGGATACCCACATTGCATCGAATTCATGAACACCATCTTTTTTTTCCACATGTGTGTTTTCAACAATTAAACCCGTCAATCCGTTATGGGCCTCTAAAACAGATATATGCCCTTTGTATTCCAGCAGCTTTTTAAGACGCGAACGTCTGTACTCCGGCATATAGAGCGCTTTGTCCAGCTTTGGCTGAGTCTCTGTGGGTATAGGCGAATAAGGAAACTCTATCAGCTCGCCCTGCCATTCTTTAAGCTTTTCAATCACTTTTTGGCGTATTCCTGCCTGAAAACCAATACGCCATTCATCTCCATGAACAACGTAATCGGGCTTCAATTCAGACAATATTCGGGTGTAATCCAACGATTCTTGCACCACAACATTCGATACGCCGCGTAAATTTCTGAACATCTCCATGCGAGATTCCAGCGAAATAAGCGGATACCTCTTATACGACGCAATGGCCTCGTCGGCCAATACCCCAACAGTCAGCTCACCAAGTTCAGAAGCCTTTTTAATGATATTCAAGTGTCCGCAATGAATAACATCTGTGCTAAAGCAAGCGTAGACCTTCTTTTTCAATATTCATATTCCTTTCTGAACTATATCAGCAAATCGTTTGGATACAAGTGCCAGATCTTGTTCATCATCTATTTCGTTGCACAAGCGATTTCTAAGCTCAAGCGGATATAATAATAGCCTATTTGTACACTGATTAAGCGCGTTTTCCGCATAAACATTTTTTTTACCCTCTGCGCAAAACGAATGAACCCTTTCGAGCCAGATTTCAACATCGCTGCGCAAAAGCTTATAAGCCGGCTGGCACGCCACGCAATTTTCTCCAAATAAATCAACGCCGATTGAACGCACGCGTCCGTCACAAATCATAGCTTTAAAATCCTTTTCCGTCAAGGGAGCGAGCGAATCCACAATAACCGTGCTTCTTTGGCAACTGATGAGTTCATACAAAACAGACTGTTCAAAAAGCAAATCGCCGTGCAGTATAAGCACATCGTCATCCATATATGGAGAGGCACAATACATGGAGTAAATATAGTTGGTCTTTTCATATTCTGGATTGTTTACAAAACGGATATTGAGATTGCACCTCAATTCAAGAATATGATCCCGCAAACGCCGTTCAAACGGACCGGTCGTCATTATGACTTCCTGTACGCCTAAGCATTCTAATACTTTTAGTTGCCAGCGCACGATCGTATAGCCAAACCCAATGTCCACCATACACTTTGGCTTATCTTTTGTCAAATCGCCCATACGTTTACCGACACCCGAATTAAATATCAGCGCTTTCATTCAATCTGCCTCCGCTCCGCCTCATCCGACAGAAAATTCATAAGCGCTCTCTTATTCTCATCTGGTGTTTCAGATGGCCTTCCAAGATCCTGACGCGACCCAAGAGAAACCATCACTTCAATGAACACCGGACCCGTCATATTGATTGCTTTATTGATACTCTCTTTCAGTTCATTTTCATTTTCTGCACGATACGTTTCCGAATATCCGAAAGAACGGGCAATCGCGTTAAAATCGACTTTCCCTCTTGCAACCGGCATACCTCCGACCGATTCGTGTGCGCCGTTATTAAACACAACATGCACAAGGTTGTCACACCGCATATTGGCCAATACCAATGCACTCCCAAGATGCATAACCATAGCGCCGTCACCATCTAAGCACCAAACACGCCTTCCACGCTTCGACAGCGCAATTCCGGCTGCAATCATGCTGGCATGTCCCATGGAACCGACGGTTAAAAAATCTTGTTTGTGCGATTGACCAAGCCGCTCTCTTATTTCAAAAAGCTCTCTTGAAGCTTTTCCCGTCGTCGATACGAATACATCCGTTTCCCCGGCGTTTTCGGCAATGATCGCTAAAGCTGTTTCTCGCGCTAATTTACGGTCATTTCCGTATTGGACTTTCTTTCCGCCGCTAAACGCGCCCTTGCGTACAACAAAAGCCACTGTTTTCCCTTTTTCAATAAATGCGGATGCATGCTCAATAAACTGCCCGAAGCTCTCGTCTGTCGTCTCCTTGGATAACACGAAATAAGGAATATCAAGCACCTGAAGCAAAGGGATTGTAATTTCTCCTTGAAAAATATGCTGCGGCTCATCATGTTCGCATGGCTCGCCACGCCACCCTATTACCAATACACACGGTATGCCATATACGGCTCCGTTTAACAATGACGCGACCGGGTTGACGATATTGCCGATACCGCTGTTTTGCATATATACAAGCGCCGGTTTGCCTGTCGCGAGATAATGCCCGGCCGCAAGGCCAACCGCCGCGCCTTCATTAGCCGCCACAATGTGTTGACCGCCATCGCCGTATTCATCATATAGTGTATCGCAAAGCACTTTCAAATGCGAATC
>JAJUJH010000198.1 GCA_029265435.1 Clostridiales bacterium | reverse complement strand
CAAGTGAGCTGGCGTTTCGCATACCTTCTTGTATTGCGCTTAATTAGCGAAACGGCTTCGTCAAGCGGAATCTCATTTTTAAAATATGCGACGAGTTCCTTATATCCGATTGCTTTCAGAGCGTTGGTATCGCCGTATCTGTCAAATATCCGCTTTGCTTCGCCAACCAAGCCGGCGTTTATCATTGCGTCCACTCGTGCGTTGATGCGGTCGTAAAGCATCTGGCGCGGCATTTTCAACCCGATGATGATAAAGTCGTCGGCTGTATTTGGACGCCTGAAATCGTACAAACCGGCTCCGCCGCATTCGATAAGCTCAAGCCGCCTTATTATCCGTCTTTTATCCGTTTTTGCGATGATTTTCGCGTATTCAGGGTCTTTATTTTCCAGTTCATTATACAGGCATTCCAAGCTTTTGTCATCCGCAAGTTGTGTCATTTTTTGTCGAAAAGCCGCGTCCCCCCGCCGGGTCCCGAAGTCGAGAGCATAGACCAGAGAATTGATATACAATCCCGTACCGCCTACGATCACAGGCACTTCCCCATTTGCGTTTGATTTTTCGATGAGATCAAAGGCTGTTTTTTGATACTCTGCAACGGAATATTCTTCGTCAGGCGATACGATGTCGATCATCTCGTGCCTGACGCCTTTCATTTCCTCGGCAGTGGCTTTGGCTGTGCCGATGTCCATGTTCTTATATATCTGCATGCTGTCCGCCGATATGATACGGGAACGCAGCATTTTGGCCGTTTCAACGGAAACCCTCGTTTTTCCCGAAGCGGTGGGGCCGGTTATCACTATAAAACGTCTCATAATACTCTTTTAAAGCTTTTTTCAATCTGTTTTTTTGTCAGCACCGTAATGACGGGGCGTCCATGAGGACATGTCGGAATCACGCCGGTGGTCAAAAAGCTGTTTGTGAGGCTGTTAAGCTCCATTTCGGAGAGCTTATCGCCCGCTTTCACGGCGCTGCGGCAGGCTGCGCGCATAATGCAATCCCTTTTCAGCACCTCTTTACCCTTGTTTTCCATGATCTCCGTCAACGCATCGCAGATTAAGGCTGAAACGGGTGCGTCCGAAACAGCAGAAGGGACGGCGCTGATTTTATACTCAAGAGGGCCGAAAGGCTCAATGTCGAATCCGAGCGATGCAAACGTGTCGATATTCTCCTCAATCACAAGCTTTTGAGTATGTGAAACGGTGACGACGGCAGGCATCAGCAGCGGCTGAGAAGCATTGCCCGCCATTCCCGAAAATTTTTCATAGAGCAAACGCTCGTGGGCGGCGTGCTGGTCGATGATCAGCAGATTTTCGCCCTGTTCCACAAGCACATATGTGCTCGCAAAGCTGCCGATGACGCGAAAGCTTTGCGGCGCTTCAATTTCCGGCGCGCTCACAGTTTCAGGCACACTCTCTGAATCAGATGGCGGCATTTTGGGAAATTCGCACATCCCGTTCACTTCCGTTTTGCCTGCGGCATCATTATCAACTTCATCTCCGCCGCAGTCAAAAGGCTCATATGCGGCGCATGACTGTGCGGCGGATTCCCGCAAAGTCATGCCGCCAAAACCGGAGAACAGGGCGGTTTGAAGCACCTCCTTTGGCGCCTGCATTTCAACGCGTCTCCGCGGTTTTTCCGGCACGGGCGGCATATCGATCAGCACGCTGCCGCGGATATCGCCGCTGTTTTGAGACACCGCTTCCTTGAGCACGTGCTCGATGGCGGCGATATCTCTAAAACGCACTTGCAGCTTGTTTGGATGAACATTCACATCCACATCTTCCGGCGGCAGCGTGATATTCAGCGCATAAAATGGCGATTCCCCTTTCACTAGCGTAGGGCCGTAAGCGCTTTTCACCATATCGCTGACGGCGGTACTCCGCACAAAACGCCTGTTTACAAATATGGAACCGTTCTGCCTGTTTTTCATAACCGCGCCCGGCTTGGATACATAGCCCGCTACGGCGACGCGTCCGAACTCATATGACACAGGAACGATATTATCCATAAGACCGGCGCCGTATACACAGTAAATGGCGTCCTTTAAATCGCCGTTGCCGGGGCTGTGATAAACGGTTTTCCCTTGTGAGGTGTAATGGAACGATATTTCGGGAAAAGCCAATATATAGCGGGAAACAAGGTCAGATACATATGCGGCCTCCTGCTGTTCCGTTTTGAGAAATTTGAGACGTGCGGGAACATTATAAAATAGATTGCTGACCGTCACGGTTGTGCCGTCCGGAAGCCCCGCCGGCGATATGCTGTCGACCCGCCCTCCAGATATGCAAATATGTATACCCAGCTCGGCTTCGCGCTGTTTGGTTTTCATATCGACGACGGATACGGCGGCAATGCTTGAAAGCGCCTCTCCTCGAAAGCCCTGCGTACGGATAAAACTCAAATCATGTTCTGTGGATATTTTGCTTGTCGCGTGCTTTTCGAACGCAAGCTCCACATCGTCGGCGGCAATTCCTTTGCCGTTGTCCGTCACGACGAGCTGTTTGATTCCCCCGCCCGTAATACCGACGCTGACGGCGCTCGCGCCCGCATCGATCGCGTTTTCAATGAGTTCTTTAATGACGCTGAGCGGCCGTTCAACAACTTCTCCGGCAGCGATCTTATCCGAAACGCTTTTCGGCAGCTTTTTGATTTCCCCCATAAAGACTCCCCCGCTACAGCCTGTGCTTGATTTCGCTTAACAGCTTCAGCGAATCGAGCGGCGTGATATTATCAAGATTCACATTCCGCAGCATTTCGATAAGCTCGTCCCTTGCAAGCGGCGTATCGCTTTGACGGCGGTGCTTCAGCAGGCTGCCGTCTTTTTCCATCAAAGACCGCATAATGGCCTTGGCCCGTTCGGTGACGTCGGCCGGTACTCCGGCAAGCTTGGCGACCTCGATTCCGAAGCTTCTGTCGGCGCCGCCGCGTACAATTTTGTGAAGAAATACGACGGTGTCTCCCATCTCCTTGACAGTGATCGAATAGTTGCTGACACCGTCGATAACGCCCTCGAGTTCCGAAAGCTCGTGAAAATGTGTGGCAAAAAGCGTTTTGGCTTTGATTCGCCGGCTAATGAATTCGACGACGGACCACGCGATT
>JAJUJH010000135.1 GCA_029265435.1 Clostridiales bacterium | reverse complement strand
AATGCCGATGTCATCGGCCTCTCGGCGCTGATTACCACGACTGCGCCGGAAATGGCAAAAGTCATCGTGATGGCGCGGGAGCGCGGCCTTCGCATCAAAGTGATCGTAGGCGGCGCCGTTGTGACTGAAGATTATGCCAGAAGCATCAATGCGGACGCGTACGCGCCCGACGCGGCAAGCGCGGTCAAAAAAGTCGCGCAGCTTCTGGAGTAAAATAGATTTTTTTGGAGCGGTAAAAAAATGAATATTGAAGTGGACACGCACACGCATACGGTATTATCGGGACACGCGCATTCCACATTGCTTGAGAACGCGGCGGCGGCGGCAAAGCTGGGCCTTAAAGGGTTCGTGCTTTCAGACCATGGCCCGAAGCTGCCGGGCGCCTGCCCTGAATTCAATTTGGGGACATATCCTTATCTTCCCGATTATATTGAGGGCGTAAGGGTTTACCCGGGTATCGAAGCGAATATTATCGATTTTTCGGGAAGCATCGATGTCAGTGAGAAATATATCGCGCTTACCGATTACGCGATCGCCGGATTGCATGAAGTGGTTTTAAAACCAGGCACAAAAGCGCAGAATACGGAGGCTGTATTAGCAGCGCTTTCAAACCCATATATCGATGTCATCGCGCATCCGGACAACCCCAAATATGAGCTTGATTACGAAACGATCGTGAAGGAGGCGGCAAAACTGGGCAAGCTGCTGGAGGTCAACAACCATTCGTTTTCGTACAGAAAAGGCGGCATTGAGAATGTGGCCGTTTATCTGCCGCTCTGCAAAACGTACGGCGTGAGGGTCGCCGTGTCAAGCGATGCGCATTTTGCGCTTAATATGGGCAGTCATGCGCTGGCTTTGCGTGTCATCGAGGAGCAGAGTTTTCCGCAAGAGCTGATCGTTAATGCCACGATGGACAGGTTTGACGGTTATTTGTCCGAACGGAAATCAAGACTGGCGCGAATGAACAAAATCTGAGATAGACATTCCTTTATATTGTGATAATATATATGTTATATTTCAAGATATGGCATCATTCTATTTTTCTTACGGAGGCTTTGTCGAATGGACAAGATCATGGAGAAAATCGCCGCGCTGCGTGAAGAAAAAACGATGAAAAACCTGTTTACGCAGATATGCGCCAACGGTGATGCAATTGCGGCTGAATACAACGAAGGGAGCGGAATTAAAAAGCTCACGTTTTCGGATTATGAGCGGATTACGACGGCGGGTGCAAAAAAGCTGAAAAGTCTGCTTGAGGGGATTGAGCCCAACACGTTTGTCGCGCTGCGGTATGCCAACAATCCGCTTTGGCCCGCTGCTTTCTGGGGCATTCTGCTGGCCGGTTACCGGCCGCTGCTGATCGATGCGGGCGGCGACGACGCGCAGCTGCTGCATATTTTGCGTCAGGCCGGTTCACGTACCGTTGTAACGGATACGCCGGCGGAAGTGGGCGGAGTGAAAACCATACATCCGAACGAGTTTTTAAGCTATGACGCCAAAAACGAGATGTATATGCCCGTATACGGCGATGCTATCGCGCTTTGCACATCCGGCACCACAGCCACGCCGAAGGTATACGTATATAACGAAAAAGCCATTTGCGAGCAGGTTCTGCTTGCCGACAACATCTATAAAACGAACAAAGAGATTATCCATGAAGGGCCAATCAAACAGCTTGCGTTCCTGCCTTTCCATCACATATTCGGCCTGATCGCGGTGTATATGTGGTATACGTTTTTCGGCAAAACGATCGTTTATATAAGGCAGAGAACCGCGGATGTGATCATGTCCGCATGCAAAGAGCATAAAGTGACGCATATTTACGCTGTGCCGCTTCTTTGGAACAACGTGGCGAAGGGGATCATACGCAAAGCCAAGCTTCAGGGCGAGGAAACGTATGATAAGCTGATGAATGCGAGCGACCTCAGCATCAAGCTGCAGCGCCGTCTCGGCAAAGCGGGCCGAAAGATCGTATCCAGCCTGTTTTTTAGGGATATTCAGCAAAAGCTTGTGGGCGACAGCATTGAATTCATGATCAGCGGCGGCGGTCACATCCAGCCCGAAACGCTGAAAATCATCAATTCCATCGGTTATCCGCTTGTATCCGGCTTTGGCATGACCGAAACGGGCATCGATTCTGTGGAGCTTTCATCCAAGATTGATACAAAGCTGGACGCAAGTGTCGGAAAACCGTTTTCGCCGATGCAGTACCGCATTGTCAAAAAGGAAGGGGAAGATACGGGAGAGCTTCAGATACGCGGAGAAGCGATGCATTCGGGGCGCATGGTGGACGGCGTGTATATCGCGCGGGAGGACGGATGGTTTTCGTCCGGCGATATCGCACGCGAGGTGAACGGACGTTATTACATTGAGGGCCGTTTAAAAGACGTCATCATCAACGAATCCGGAGAGAACGTCTATCCGGACGAGCTTGAGGACAGCTTTTCGGAGCTGCCGCATGCGGAGCATATCTGCGTGGCGGGTATCGCCGCAAAAGGCGTATATGACGAGACGACGCTGATCGTCTATATGGGAGATAATGCGGCGGATATTCAAAAGGTCAACGAGCTGATCGCCGAGATATCGCGCGTGAACGGGCTGCTTCCGATATACAAAAAAATTCAGAAGGCATACCTGTCGCTGGAGCCCCTTCCGCTTGCCAACGGAATCAAGGTGAGGCGCCAGAAGGTCAAGGAGGCACTGGAGCGCGGTCAAGGCAGCTTTGAAGAGATTGACATCCGGAGCGGCGTCGTGAAACACGCGGTGAAAATCGAAGAACCGCTGAGCCGTATCGGATACGACGATACGGAATTGGCCGGCATCAAGGAAAAGGTCAGAGAGATATTTGCCGACGTGCTTGGGCTCGACGTGAAAACGATCAAGGATACCGATCATTTTATCGAGGACCTTGGCGGAGACAGCCTTTCAAGCCTTGGTGTGTTCTCCAAAGCCGAAGAAATGTACGGCGTGATCATTCCGGACACGGAATATTTCTCATGCGCAAACATTGAAGACCTTTCAAAACTGCTCTACAGGAAGATCCATCATATCGAAGAACGCGGAGAGGAGAACAAGCAAAAGGAAATCAGAAAGATCACGCGGTTCGATCAATCCCGCGAATACGAGGAATACGCGACGCGGCTTCTCGGCCTTCAGGATGCGGGCATCAAGGATCCGTATTTTGTGGCGCATGATTCGGTGCTCCTCGATACGTCCATCGTCAACGGCCGCGAGGTCATCAACCTGGCGTCGTACAATTATGTGGGTATGTCCGGCCATCCGCGCACAATGGAAGCGGCAAAAAAGGCCATTGATATGTATGGTACGTCGGCATCGGGTTCACGTATGATCGCGGGGGAAAAGACGCTTTTCAGGGAGCTTGAGAGAACCATCGCCAAATGGAAGCATACGGATGACGCGCTCGTGCTTGTCGGCGGCCATTCGACGAACGTGACTTTTGTCGGGAATTTCTGCAATGAAAGAGATCTGATACTGTACGACGCACTGTCGCATAATTCCATCGCACAGGGCTGCCAGCTTTCAAAGAGCGATACGAAGGCGTTTCCGCATAACGATTTTGAAATGCTTGAGCGCATGCTGAAAGCCGCTCGCGATAAGTATGAGAAGATACTGATTGTGGTGGAAGGCGTTTATTCCATGGACGGCGATATTGCGCCGATACCCGATTTTGTGGCGCTGAAAAAGAAGTATGATGCGTTTTTGATGGTGGACGAGGCGCACTCGAGCTGTGTGATCGGAAAAAACGGCGGCGGTGTGGACGATTATTTCGACCTGCTTCCGGGCGATATTGATATCAAGATGGGAACGCTGTCGAAAGGCCTGGGCACTTGCGGCGGTTATCTTGCCGGAGAGCAAAGCCTTATCGACTATCTGCGCTATTCGATACCCGGCTTTATGTTTTCGGTGGGCATCAGCCCGCCGCTTGCGGCGGCGACGCTTGAGGCCGTTCGCATGATGATGGAGGGCAATCCAAAGGTTGCGGCGCTGCATCGGAACATCAGATATTTCGTGGAAGGGGCGCAGCAGCGAGGCTTTGATACATGCCTTGCGAAGGAAACGGCAATCGTGCCGATTATGGTGGGTGAAGATCATGACGCCTATGAGCTGTCTACGCTGATGCTGGAAAACGGCGTGTTCGTGCCGCCCGCAGTGTATCCCGCCGTACCGAAGCATCAGGCTCGGCTGCGGTTCTGCCTCATCAGCGAGCATAAGCCGGAGCAGCTTGACTATGCGCTTGATACGCTTGAAAAGCTGTTTGCCAAAAAAGGCCTGAGCAAACGAAAATGAAATATTACCGTCAGGGACAGATACATTCTGTCCTTCAGCTTGCCGGAAAACCTTCGGTTTTCCGACAGCTTTCCGGTTTGCTTGTTCCTCGCAAGCTCGAAACGGCGCAAAACCGCAAGGTGTGGGCTGCGCGTGCAAAGCCCGTCTTGCCCACAAATGATATTTTTTAGCTTTATTGACAGCCTGAGGGACAGATGGATTCTGTCCTTTTTTTATTAAATGCATGATGCAGGCGGTTTTTTTCGGAGACATTTCAGTTTTGTGTTAATTATATTAATTTTCTAACAAATGATAGAATCAATTGACATGATTGTATAAAGCTCATAATATGTATTTGTATTATGAATAACGGAGGTTCTTTATGAACACAACAGGAAAAGGTATCTTAAAAGTCGTTAGTATTTTATTCATTGTTTTTGGCGCTATTGCAACTATTGTATCCATCGTGGGCCTTATCGGTTCGGCCTGGCTCACCACGGCGACAGCCGGATTTGCGGGTCTTGGGGGGCTGCTTATTGTAGGCACGGTCATCGCGCTGATCGGAAGCGTACTTGAGCTTATCATCGGAATCCTCGGCGTTAAGAAATGCGAAGATCCCTCCCAGAACAACTTCTTTATCGTGACAGGTATTGTTTTGTGCGCGCTGAACCTCATTTCAATCATTATGGCGTTCTCGGTCACGGGACTGATCGCTTTTGTTCTCCCGATTCTTTACATCGTAGGCGGATACATGAACAAAAACGCGGCTTAGCTCATTTTTATCAAAAAAGACGCAAAAAGCAGGACGGCTTTCCGCTGCCCTGTTTTTTTTGCTGCGGTTTGATTGAAATGGGGCCGCCCATTTCTTGGACAGCCCCAAAAGATATAAGCTGACGGGAGAAATATTCTCAGGTCGTTCTGTTGCGCAGAAATCTGTCCAGCAAAGACTGAACGCCGGGGCCGTCGAGCGAACCGAGCAATACCCCCAGTATCGCAAGTACGGCGACTGCAATGTTCTCATTGTCGATATTGATGCTCACGTTGCCGATTTCCCTGAATATGGTCTGCTGATCCTGATCCTGATCCTGGTCTTGCGCCTGGCCCTGAGCCTGCAGCTGCGCCTGATTGTTAGCAAAACGGCGACGTTGGAAAGAATTGCGCCAATAGTATGACATGCTCTTTTTCCTCCGGTTTTTTATTACATATATATTTTTCATATATATGTAACTGCGCATGTTATATCATATGAGCCAAATGAAAATGCGTGACGTAATCCCTTAAGCCCCCGAACTTGAAATTTCTTCTCAAAAGGACGATAATGAACGCGGAGGCGATGAAAATGAGCATAAAAGCGTTGCAGGAGATTATAGATAACGCGAAAGATGTCGTCTTTTTCGGCGGAGCGGGAGTGTCAACGGAAAGCGGTATACCCGATTTTCGAAGCGTGGACGGCTTATACAGCCAAAAATTCAAATATCCGCCTGAAAAAATGCTGAGCCGCAGCTTTTTCTATACGCATACGGCGGAATTTTATGAGTTTTATAAGCAAAAAATGATCTGTCTGGACGCTGAGCCGAACGCCGCGCATTTAAAGCTTGCCGAAATGGAAAACAAGGGCAAGCTTAAGGCTGTGGTGACGCAGAACATTGACGGCCTTCACCAAAAGGCGGGCAGCCGGTGTGTTTACGAATTGCACGGCTCCGTCCATCGCAATTTGTGTGAAAAGTGCGGCAAATCGTACAGCGCGATGTATGTGCTTGCCTGCGAAGGGATCCCTTTCTGCGAATGCGGCGGACTCATCAAGCCGGACGTGGTATTGTATGAAGAACCGCTCAACGAAGAGGTGATGCAGGGCGCGATACTCGCCATATCCAAAGCGGATGTATTGATCGTCGGAGGCACTTCGCTTGCCGTGTATCCGGCCGCTGGCCTGCTCAATTTTTTCGGCGACGGAGAGCTTGTTCTCATCAACAAATCACCCACGCCTTACGACAGGCGCGCCAGCCTTGTTGTGAACGCCAGTATCGGCGAAACCCTTTCCCGAATCAGCGTGTGATGGTGGAATTTATTTTTCTTTTTTTGAATGGTATAATACGTTCAGCAATCAATGCGGAGGAGTCCATGAAAAAGCTTGCGCTTTTTATTCTTGCTACGCTTTTGCCGGTCATATCGGCATGCGGTTCAATGCCTGCCAATGTGGGGACCGGCATGACGCCGTCCGCTTCATTGGTTCAGGAAGATGACGTTGCGCAGCCGCCCGCACCAGAAATCGGCGTATCGCTTGCGGGCGAAAGCGGATTTTACGACCAGCTCATCGCGGCTCTTGAAGCGGCTTGCGCGCCGCTTGGATACAGCTTTGAAGCAGTTGCGGCAGACAGCGCCGAGAAACAGAACAGCGATATACTGGCAATGCTCAACGCGGGTGTAAAAGTCATTGTGATCGACCCGGTGGATGTTGACGAGCTTGAAAGCGTGCTTTCGGAGTGTGAGTCGGAAAGCGTGCCTGTAATCAACATTTT
>JAJUJH010000038.1 GCA_029265435.1 Clostridiales bacterium | reverse complement strand
AAGGCCGCCTCACCGTTCGGGCCGACGCGAACAGACACAAAGGCGCTTACCGGAAGATCGTCGAAGGCATGAACGCCACGATGGATGCGATGATTGCGCCGATAGAAGAATCTTCGCGGGTACTTGGAGACCTTGCAAACGGCAACCTTGACGCCACCGTCACAAGCGAGTTCAACGGCGACTTCGCCCAGATCAAGCTGGCGCTCAACGAAACGATCAAAACGCTCAAGGGCTATATCAGCGATATCACGCATGTGCTCGGAAAAATGTCGGAAGGCGTTCTGACAGTCAAAATCAATTCGGAATATCAGGGAGATTTTGCGGCCATTCAGGCGGCCATCAACAAGAGTATCGATTCGTTCAACAGTGTGCTGTCGGAAATCACCATTGCGGCACAGGAGGTTTCCGCGGGCACCGAGCAGGTATCCGGCAGCAGCCAGTCCATATCGCTGGGCGCATCGTCTCAGGCGGCCGCAATCGACGAGCTTTCGACAACCATATCGCAGATCGCCGAACAGACAAAGGGCAACGCGGAACGCGCCAAAAAAGCCAGCGAATTGTCCGGCCACGCCAAGGACAGTGCGCTCAGCGGCAACGAGAAAATGAAAACGCTTCTTGAAGCCATGAAGGATATCGATCAGGCGTCAGTCAGCATATCGAAAATCATCAAGGTGATCGACGACATCGCCTTCCAGACGAACATACTCGCGCTGAACGCGGCAGTGGAAGCGGCAAGAGCGGGCATACATGGCAAAGGCTTTGCGGTGGTGGCCGAAGAAGTCCGGAATCTGGCGGCAAAGAGCGCGGGAGCCGCCAAAGAAACCGCCGCCCTTATCGACGGATCCATCCACAAGATCAAGGCAACCTCCGAGATCGCCGACGTGACAGCCGGCGCGCTGAACAAGATCGTGGAAAGCATCGAAACAACGGCGGTCCTGTCCAATGAGATCGCGGTATCTTCGAGCGAACAGGCGGCCGGCATCAATCAGATCAACAAGGGCATTTTTCAGCTTACCGACGTGGTTCAAAGCAATTCCGCCACGGCTCAGGAAATGGCCGCCTCTTCGGAGGAACTGTCGGGACAGGCGGCCATGCTCAAGGACATGGTGGGAAGGTTCGTGCTGAGCGAAGCGGACATGCTGCCCGAAGAGCGGTTAATGCTTCCCGGCCAGGAATAAAACGGCGTACATTCCAAAATGCAAAAAGCCTTTTTGCCGCAAAGCAAAGAGGTAAGCTTGTCGAAAAACCTTCGGTTTTCCGCCAGTTTTCCGGTTTTGCTTGTTCCTCGCAAGCTCGAAACGGCACAAAACCGCAAGGTGTGGGCTACGCGGGCAAAGCCCGTCTTGCCCACGAATAATGTTTTTAGCTTTATTGACACTCTGACCTTTTTGCCGCAAAGCAAAGAGGTCTTTTTATTCAGATTTATTCGTCAGAAACGCACGTGATCAATCCCCATACATAAGCCGTCACAAAAATCATAACAGGAACCGCGATGATCATTTGAGCCCGAAACGCATGGCAAGGACGATACACATAAAATCATAATGGCTTTTTTCTTGTATTTTTGGCACATATTGCGGTATCTCTTGCATTTTTATGCTTTCCGGGCCTATATTTTTCATTAAGAAATGAGATTGAGGTGGTGCAATGAAATACTGTACGCAGTGCGGAAAAGAAATGAATGACGATACGCTCTATTGTACCGGATGCGGTCATAAGCTGCCCGGCGTCTCCGAACCTCAAAATGCCTTTTTCGGACAAGCCGCCGCCGTTTTTTCGGACGTGCCCGAAAACGGCTCAAGCACCGGCAGCCCCTTGCAGGATTCGGCGGCGTATATCCCTTCGCCCTCAATACCCAGCTATGAAGCGGCCTCTTTGCCCTACCGCGGCGTTTTTCCCGAGGCGGAACCTGAAGAAGAAAAAAAGACTGCGAAGCCGGTACACCCACACAAACATGCGTCCACCTTTAAAAACACAGGGCTCGGGCTGATACTTTGTTTCGTACTGCTATGCGCGGCGGTGTTTATCGGTGTGATTACGCCGCGTTTCTTTGATGACGTCAACATCATGAATATGATCAAGCAATGCGGTCTGTTTGCGCTGATCGCCATCGCGGCCGTGCTGACGTCGCGGGCAGGCGGCATCGATCTATCCATCGTTCCATGCATCAGTCTCAGCGGCATCATTATTGCCCGAACAATGCTGACGGGCGGCTCGGTGATGAGCGGCGTATTGCTGTCTGCCTCCGCCGCGCTGCTGCTCGGACTGATCAACGGCTTTGCGACGGTGATGTTTAAAAAATCGGCGCTCATCGTGACTTTTGCTTCGGGCATGGCGGTCAGCGGCATCAATCTGGCGCTCACACAAGGCCAATTGTTCGGCGCGGCGTTTTCGGGCAGGACCGTTTATTTTGCGGATACGAGCGTCATCGGCATCATCGCGCTGCTGGGCGCCGCATTCGTATTGGCGTTCGTTTTTCACCTGCTCACAAAGACGGGGCGTCCTTTCTCGGAAAGAGAGGAAAAAACCGCTCCCGTGTCTTATATGTTTGCATATCTGGCAAGCGCCGAAATTGCGGCCGCTGTCGGTTTCGTCCTTCTCGTCCGGACACGGTCCGCCGTATCTTCGTTAGATATCGGCGCCTTTGCGTTCGTCATATTTGTGTATGCTTTGCTGACATCAAGCCGCTTGTTCGATAACCGGGTGATGCCTATGCTGGTCGCGCTGACGGCAGGAATCATTTGGGGAATTGTGAGCAGCGTCTTTACGTTGTGGGGCGTTTATTCCTACTACCAGCCGATCGTTTACAGCTCGCTGGCGCTGATCTGCTTATTGGTTTCTTTCATCAGCCGCTATGAGCGCAGAAAAACATAACCGTACCCCGTTTTTCTCGGCGGCGACTTTTCACCCAATTTTAAAAAATCGAGTTCTTCCGTCACTGCCGCATTTATAGAAGCATGCGCGCTTTATATTTCTGTTGTTTTATTTTTCAAACTGGTGTTATAATATAAAGATGAAGGGGATGATTGCATGAGCCTGTCAGTCTCGGACCTGTCAAAATCGTATTATAACCTCTATGCTCTGACTCAAAGCGACACATACAAAAGCCACGCCTTGGATGCTTCCGCCGTGTCAAAAAGCCAATACAATGTGGCAGATGTGAGCGCCGCTTTCGATATGCTCAGCAGCGGAACAAATTACAGTACGATCGGCAGCATTTCCGGCTACGCCAAAAATTTGTTCAAGCTCAGTCAGATTAAAAATACGGGAACGGCCGATACGCTGCAGAACAGCGTGATCAGCCTGCTGGCGGGCGATACCGATATGTACAGCCTTCTTGACACCAGTGCGGCGAACTCGGAAAAGGTGAAACAAGCCGTCAGTTCTTCCAATTATAATAATGCCGTATCGGCATATGAAAAAACCCTCACTGCATATCAGCAGTATCTTGCGGATAACGACCAGAGCCTTATCAGCATGCTGATATAACATATACGTAAATACGATCGCATTAAAAAAGCGGCTGAGTGATTTCAGCCGCTTTTGTCGCGGTTCAGCCGATTGCCGGAACGGTCGACAACCCCTGCTCAAGCATTTCATCGGTGTATTCAAAGTCTTCAAGCTTTCCGGCGAGAAATTCTTCGTAAGCCGCAAGGTCGAAATTGCCGTGCCCCGAAAGGTTGAAGAAAATCGTTTTGGCTTCACCCGTCTCTTTGCACTCCAGCGCCTTTTGAATCACATACGCAATCGCGTGGGACGATTCGGGCGCGGGAAGTATAATCTCGCTTCTCGCAAACTGCACCGCCGCCTTAAACACGTCGGTCTGCTGCACCGCCGCGGCCTTCACAAAGCCGTCGTGATACAGCTGAGACAATAGCGCCGAATCCCCATGATAGCGGAGCCCTCCCGCATGGATACCAGCGGGAACAAAATCGTGCCCCAGCGTATACATCATCGTGATGGGCGCCATCTTGGCGGTATCGCCGTAATCGTACATGAATTTTCCCTTTGTCAGTTTGGGGCATGCCGCCGGTTCAACCGCCACATATTCTGTTTTCGTGCCTTTCGTCAGCGTTTCATGCATAAACGGGAACGCGCATCCTGAAAAATTGGATCCGCCGCCGTTGCAGCCGACGATGATATCCGGATATTCGTCGATTTTCTCAAACTGTTTTTTTGCTTCAAGGCCGATGATGGACTGGTGCAGAATCACGTGATTGAGCACGCTGCCGAGCGCATAATGCGTATCGTCGCGCATCGCCGCGTCTTCCACGGCCTCCGAAATCGCAATGCCGAGGCTGCCGAGGGAATTCGGGTCTTTGGCGAGTATCGCGCGGCCCGCGTTCGTGAGGTTCGACGGGCTGGCCACGACGTTGGCGCCGTATGTCTGCATCAGCGTTTTGCGGTACGGCTTTTGGTCATAGGAGACGCGCACCATATATACGGTGCATTCCATGCCGAAAAGAGCGCACGCGATGGAAAGCGCGCTGCCCCACTGGCCCGCGCCCGTTTCCGTCGATAAACGCTTGATGCCCTCGATTTTGTTGTAAAAGGCCTGCGGTACGGCGCTGTTCAGCTTATGGCTGCCAGACGGATTGTTGCCCTCGTATTTGTAGTAGATCTTGGCCGGCGTATCGAGCGCCTTCTCCAACCCGTATGCACGCACAAGCGGCGACGGACGGAACTTTGCGTAGATGTCTCTGACCTCTTTGGGTATATCGATATACCGCTCGGCAGACATCTCCTGCTCGATCAGCGCCTTTGCAAAAAGCGGCTCCAGATCCGCAGGGCCTGCGGGCTTCTTTGTCATGGGATGCAAATAAGGCTGAGGCTTATTCGGCATATCCGCCATGATGTTGTAATACTGTCTGGGTAATTCGTCCTCGGAAAGATAGACTTTGTTTGGAATGGATTTGCTCATACTCTTCTCCTCTCGTCATGTTATTTTTGAGTCGCCAAGAATAACATCTCTCGTCTCGTCTCAATTTATGCATTCTCTCGTCTCGTTTATCAGTATATGCCAAATGCATCCGTTCTGTCAATACAAAATGTGAGCCGGTCTTGCCAAGAGCAACCTTGCTTTATATGCAGCATGAGCATACAATATGAACGTATACCATCCATAAAAGGGAGTCGGCCATGCAGAAGAAAAATGTCACCAAAGCGCTCCTGCTCGTCACGATACTGTTTTTCTGGTTCGCACAGTACGTCTATATCCCTTATCACACACCGTATTTACTCTCCATCGGCGCCGCCTCGTCCTTTGCCGGCGTTATCGTGGGCGCTTACGGCTTTGCCCAGCTTCTGCTGCGTATTCCGATCGGCATTTTTGCGGATAAGGGTACGGGCCAGAAAAAGGTGATCTTCATCGGCCTTTTCTGCGCCGCCGTCGCCTCCTTGATCCGCATCCTTTTCCCGATACCCGTCGCGTTTTTGATTGCCAACTTTTTTACGGGACTCACGTCGGCCACATGGGTATCCGTCACCGTATTCTTTTCATCGCTTTTTGAACCCGGCGAACTCAAAAAAGCGACGGGCATTTCCATTGCGGCCAACAACGGCGGCATATTGATCGGCTTCATCGCGGGTGCGTACATTAACGACGGGCTTGGCGTACCGTTTTTGTTCGTCTCCAGCATGGCTGCCGCCGTCTGCGGTATATTGACGCTGCTTTTTGTCAAAGAATACCCCGCCGAACAAAAGCCGCTCTGCAAAATTGACCTCCTCGGAATACTCAAAGACAGATCGCTGCTGTTCTTCTCACTGCATGGGATGGCAATGCAGGCGGTCGTATTCTCAACGGCCATGTCTTTTACGACGTCTTACGCAAAGCTCTTGGGCGCCGCCGATTCCGAACTCGCGCTCTGCATGATCATTTTCATCGCTGTCTCCGTTATCGCGTCGCTCTTGATCGGTTACATCAAACGATGGAGCGGCAAAACGCTGTTCATCTTTCTGTTCGGCTGTTTTGCCGTATACTGCGCGAGCCTGCCCTTTTGCACCGAAATGTGGCAGCTTTATATCTTGCAGGGAATCTGCGGCCTTGCAAACGGCGGCGTCATGTCTCTTGCAATGGCGTGTGCAATGAAAGGCGCCAAAGACGGCCGCCGCTCCACCACGATGGCGGTGTTTCAGGCCAGCTACGGCATCGGCATGACGCTGGGCCCCATACTCACAGGCATCATCGTAGACCGCTTCGGTTACGCCCCCGGTTTCATAAGCTTGGCGGCGCTCAGCGTGGCAATGCTCGCACTGACCGCGTTCAAAATGAAGGGCGACGCATTTGCCGTCAAAAAATCCCGCTGACGCATTCAACGGCTTGAAACGCGTTTAAAGACCCGCCCGCACCTCTTTCGCCGCCTCGACGAGATGAATAAGGCTCTTCACCGTTTCCTCGCTGCCGCGCGTCTTAAGACCGCAGTCGGGATTGACCCAAAGCTTTTCTTTCGGGATGTTTTTCAGCATCCGCTTCAGCGCCTGAACGATTTCCTTAACGGACGGTACTCGCGGCGAGTGGATATCGTAAACACCGGGGCCCGCCGCCGTTTTAAAATCAGCCTTTCTCAGCGTTTCCACAATGGACAGATTTGAGCGTGCCGCTTCAAACGTGATTACGTCGGCATCCATATCGTCGATATCCGAAATGATGTCGTCGAACTCGCTGTAGCACATATGCGTATGAATCTGCGTCTCGGGCTTCACGGAAGCATGCACAAGCCGGAACGCTGCAACCGCCCAATTAAGATACTCCTTATGCCAGTCCTGCTTTCTGAGCGGCAGTTTTTCCTTGAGCGCCGCCTCGTCCACCTGTATGATCCGGATTCCCGCCGCCTCCAGCGCCAAAACCTCTTCGCGTATCGCGAGCGCAATCTGAAAAGCGGTCTCCTTCGGCGGCACATCCTCCCTTGGGAACGACCAGTTGAGTATTGTGACGGGGCCTGTGAGCATCCCCTTTACGGGCTTTTTTGTCAGGCTTTGCGCATATGAAATATACCCGACCGTGATCGGTTTTGTCCGTTTAATGTCTCCCCAAACGATCGGAGGCTTCACGCATCGCGTACCGTAAGACTGCACCCACGCTTTTTGCGTAAACAGAAATCCGTCCAGATTTTCACCGAAGTATTCGACCATGTCGTTTCTCTCAAACTCTCCGTGAACCAGCACGTCAAGGCCGATATGCTCCTGCAAGGCGACGCATTCGGCGATTTTTTCTTTGATCTTCATCTCATATTCTTTTTCGCCGATTTCGCCTTTCTTCAGCGAACTGCGGAGCGCCTTCACCTCTTTGGTCTGCGGAAACGAGCCGATCGTCGTGGTGGGCAGCGGCGGCAGATTCAAAACGGTTCTCTGGATCTTTGCGCGTTCCGCGATATCCGGCGAACGCTTAAAATCGTTGTCGCTCAGCCGCGACACCGCTATCCTTACGTCCCGGTCGGCCAGCTGTTGTTTTTCCTTTTTCAGCGTCTCTCTTCGGATGTATATATCGCTTTGGCGAAAGTTCTCGTCGCCGAAAAGCCGCTTGATTTCGCCAAGCTCATCCAGCTTTTCCTGTGCGAAAGCAAAATGGCGCCTGTACCGTTCTTCCATCGCCGTTTCGTTGTCAAGCGTATACGGCACATGCAGCAGCGAGCACGACGTTGATATTACGATGTCGTCAGCATCGCGCGCCAGCTCGTTTAAAAGCGGCAGCGTCTTTGAATAGTCGTTTCGCCATATGTTTCGGCCGTTTACCACGCCCGCGAAAAGCGTCTTGCCTTTGGGGAACCCGTGCTGTTTCACAAGCGCCAAAGACTGCTTGCCATCCACAAAGTCAAGGCCGATGCCGTCAAAGCCCATGCCGCACGCTTCCTCATAGATGTCGCGGATGTCCCCGAAATAAGTCTGCAGCAGCGCTTTCGACCGTTTTTTTGCGGACAGCACCGTTTGATACAGCGACTTGAAAACCGCCTTGTCTTCATCGCTCAAATCCAAAACCAAAGCCGGCTCGTCAATCTGTATCCACTCCGCGCCGAGCCGTTCGAGCCTTTCGACGATGTTTCGGTACGCTTCCGCGATCTGCGGAACAAATTGCTCTTTGCTCCCGTCGGCCAGCTTCAAAAACGTATACGGCCCTATAACGACCGGCTTGACGCCGATATGCATTGACCGCGCCTGAGCGTACGTCTCGAAAATCGCGTCGTCCGAAAGCGCAGCGGAAAAAACGCTGTCGAGCGACGGCGCTATGTAATGATAGTTTGTGTTGAACCATTTGCGCATCGGCAGCGCTTTTACGTCGCCCCGCGGGCCCTGATAGCCTCTTGCCATCGCAAAGTACGTGTCCAGCCCGCTGAGCCCCAGCTCCTTGTATTCAGCGGGTACCGCGCCCAGCATGACTGCGGTATCGAGCATACCGTCGTAAAGCGAAAAATCGCCGCAGGGTATCAAATCGACGCCTTTTTGCTCAAGCAGCCGCCATTGGGCGGCGCGAAGCTCAGCCGCTTTTTGCGTCAGCTCTTTTTGCCCGATCTTTCCCTGAAAATAATCTTCGATAAGAAACTTGAGCTCTCTTTGGCTTCCGATACGCGGAAATCCGACAACGGTGTTCAATGACATGGTATTTCCTCCTTCAATTTCGGAGAAAACAGGGCACAAAAAAAATCCCTATCTTCGTTCCCCAAGATAAAAAAACCGTAACGGGCAAAGGCAGGTCTCCTGGCTTGCTTTCATCCTACTCTCTTTTCGCCTTCCCGAAAGCTCAGTGGCATTTTGAAGATTTCGTCAAGCTCACAGTAGTGGGTGCTGCTCCGGACTTAAACCGGATTCCCTATTCTCTCCGCGCCGACGCGCGAAGCACCTTTACCGTAAAATTCAGTTTTATTGGAAACGAGTATATCAGCGCGCCGCACATAAGTCAATAACGCCCTTACACAAACCCATCCGTATCCATACGATTTTTTCTTGTTTTGGGCCTTTTTTATTGCTATAATGTATCATCGTTATAATGCGTTGAAAAAGGAGACTCACAAAATTGAAACAGCTGACAAGTCACGAGCTTCGGCAGATGTATCTGGATTTTTTCGCGTCGAAGGGCCATAAGATTATCCCTTCCGCTTCGCTTATACCTGAAAACGACCCCACCGTGCTGTTCACGACGGCCGGCATGCACCCGCTTGTTCCCTACCTGCTTGGCGCAAAGCACCCCGAGGGAAACCGGCTGACAAACGTGCAGAAGTGCGTGCGCACCGGCGATATCGACGAGGTGGGCGACGCATCGCACTGCACGTTTTTCGAGATGCTAGGCAACTGGTCTCTCGGCGACTATTTCAAAAAAGAGGCGATCGCGTACAGCTTTGAATTCCTGACGTCGGAAAAATGGCTTGGCATCGATAAGGACAGGCTGTATTTTACTTGCTTCGCGGGCGACGCCGACGCCCCGAAGGACACCGAATCCGCAGAGATATGGATGAGCCTCGGCGTAGAGGAAAGCCATATTTTCTTTCTCGACAAGAAGCACAACTGGTGGGGCCCTGCCGGCATCACAGGCCCGTGCGGCCCGGATACCGAAATGTTTATCGATACGGGGATACCCGCCTGCGGTCCGGATTGCAGCCCGGCCTGCTCGTGCGGCAAATATCTTGAGATTTGGAACGACGTTTTCATGCAGTACAACAAGACGGCGGACGGCTCGTTTGAACCGCTGTCGCAGAGAAACGTGGATACCGGCATGGGGCTCGACCGCACCATCGCCATACTGCAGGGCAAAAAAAGCGTATACGATACGGATGTGTTCACCGGCATACTCGACAAAATCGCGGCGCTTTCGGGCAAGGGCTACGAGGACAGCCCCGACACCACGCGCGCATTTCGCATCATCGCGGACCATGTGCGCTGCGCCACGTTCATCATGGGCGACCAGCGCGGCGTGACACCTTCCAATGTGGACCAGGGCTATGTGCTGCGCCGTCTCATCCGGCGCGCCGTGCGCTATGCGCTGAGGCTGGGTATTGAACGCATGTCGCTCCAGCACATTGCACAGGCCGTCATCAGCCAATACAAAGACGTTTATCCCGAGCTTGAACGGAACAGGGCGCGCATCATCTCGGAGCTGAACCTTGAAGAAGAGCGTTTCTCCCGCACGATCACGCAAGGGCTTAAGGAGTTTGAAAAGCTTGAGACTCGCCTTGAAGGAAAGGTGATTTCCGGTCAGGACGCATTCCATCTTTACGATACGTTCGGATTCCCGCTTGAATTCACTCTGGAGCTTGCGCACGAGCACGGTCTTGAAGTGGACCAAAAGGGCTTTGAAGCCGCGTTCCAGAAGCATCAGGAAATTTCGGGAGCGGGCGCGGAGCAGCGTTTTAAGGGCGGCCTTGCCGATACGGGCGAAGCCACCGCGCGTCTGCATACCGCCACGCATCTGATGCACGAGGCGCTTCGCCGCGTGCTTGGCGCCGAGGTGGAGCAGCGCGGCAGCAATATCACGGCGGACCGTCTGCGCTTCGACTTCGCGTTCCCGCGCAAGGTGGAGCCGGACGAGCTGAAAGAGGTGGAGCGCCTTGTCAATGAAGCCATCCAAAAAAAGATGCCCGTCGTCTGCGAGGAGATGAGCGTGGCCGAAGCCAAGAGCAAAGGCGCCATCGGCATATTCGATTCCAAATACGGCAGCGTCGTCAAGGTGTATTCGATGGGCGATTTCTCAAAGGAAATTTGCGGCGGCCCCCATGCTGAAAATACAGGCGACCTCGGCCGCTTCGAGATCCAAAAGGAACAGTCAAGCTCGGCGGGTGTGCGCCGCATCAAGGCTGTGCTGATAAGAGAATAGAAAGCTTAAAACGAACTAAGAGAAATTATCATATCGGCTCAAAGTATTGAGCCGCAGCTTGTCGAAAAACCTTCGGTTTTCCGCCAGTTTTCCGGTTTTGCTTGTTCCTCGCGCAAAACCGCAAGGTGTGGGCTGCGCGGGCAAAGCCCGTCTTGCCCACATATTATAATTTCAGCTTTGTTGACAGTCTGTCGGCTCAAAGTATTGAGCCATTTTTCATTTTAGGATTTTTTATTGTTAATGATGATTATCATTTATCATTTTAATCTATTTTTACACTTATATCTTTTTTTTATCTCTTTTTAATGATAGAATATGGATATTCTTCATGGCAAGTGGTAAGTTGGGCTTATGCAGTCTTTCTGAGCACAATGCCAATCATCAAATGAAATGCTGATTTTGTCAACTTTAACTATTGAAAGAGGTGCGTCTGGTGTTGAAATGCTTAAACTGTGAACTGAAAAAGCTGCTGCGGCATCGTGAATTTTTTGCGGCAATGCTGCTTGGCGTTGTTTTTGCCGTGCTGTGCGCGGCAGAGCAAATGTTCATTTTTAAGAACACCGACGCTTCCCTTATGAAACCGGCCTTCCGCCTTGCCATGATTGAAGACAGCTCTTCCCTTGCCCACATTGTTTTATCGTTTCTGCTGCCCATACTGCCCGCTCTCGCTTATGCTGACAGCTATTTCACCGAGTACGCTTTCGGTGCGGATATCCTTCAGCTTGAACGCCGGACGCGTACACAGTATTTTGTATCAAAAGCCATCGTTGTTTTTTTAGCGGGCTTCACGGTCGTCGTTGTCACTTACCTCGTCAACGAGCTGATATGTCTCGCGGCTTTCCCCTATTACAACCACAATTCGTTTACGGGTCAGGGGTATTCCGGCGAACCCTTCCCTGCTGAATTTGTTCAGGCGTCATTGTTCCCAACGCTGTTTTTACAATCTCCATACCTCAATAACCTTGCGCATATTCTGATGGCGGGCATCTGGGGCGCTTTGCTCGGGCTTATGACATACAGCATATCGCTGTTCGTCCATAAAAACAGAATCGCGGTGTTGTTTGCCACAACCATTGTCATTACCGTATATTCTTTTTTAGCTGAAAATTTCGCGGGTGCTTACGCGGTCAGCAATTATATCTCCAGTTTCCCCAGAATACTCGATAAGCTGAATATTGGTATATTCATCGGAATATGCGCCGTTATCGGCATCGGCTGCGCCGCCGCCATCACGCTGAAATGCAGAACTTACAGGAATGAGCTAAGATGAACACTTTTTTGTTTTCGCTGAAGGACAGGAGAACGATGATACCTCTGGCGACTGTTTGTTTTGCCGTGACGCTCGTATCCGGTTTGCTTTACCGGCCTGTTCTATCATGGTGGCCGAACGCCTCATTCAGTTTTTTCGCTTATTATTTCATGCTGGACCCACTGGTTTTCTATCCCGTTTTGGCCGTATGGATGACAAAAAACAACCGTCATGTGTTTGGCGAATATATGATGCTTCGGTACGGCTCCCGCACCCGCGCTTACATTGAACGCCTGAAGCTTGTTCCGCTTGAGTGTCTGACGATCGTCACTCTGCGTGCTGCTTTTTATATCGTCGGCAGCATCGTGCTGAACGGCACGCCGCCGTCTCTGATTCCGTTTGTCATTAACACGATCGTCTCCCAATTTCTCGGGTTTCTGTTCACGGGCGCTCTGGTTTTTTTCCTATATGCTCTCCTCTCCAGCATGAAAATCAGCTTGCTGTTGGTGTTTATGCTGACGCTGGTTGACAGCATCGGCTTGCTTGGCCGCCCTTCGATTTTTCTGGATGTATCTGGCATGTACCAAGTCAACGCGGCAATGCAGTTGGTAGCGGGAAAAATCACTGAAGGGCAAATGCATATCGGCTGGGTGATGACAGCGCTCAAAACCGCGTTGGCGGGTTTTCTATGCGTTTTTGTTCTGCGCTGCAAGTATAAATCTGACCAAAAGCAAACGCGCACCGCGAAATTTAAAACGAAAATCGACCCGCGAAAGCTTTATTTGGCTTTTGCCGGAGCAGGGCTTGCCCTCATTCTTTGCCTTTTCGCGCGTGTGCTTATGCCTTTTCCCCCCGGCAATTCGTCAATCGCAACGCTATTGCTGGTCGTGATGGGCGGATACATGCCATTAGATTCGGGCGTATACGGCGTGTTCTACTACGCTGTACTGATGCTGCTGCCCGTATTGTTACAGTTCTCATTTTATGGTAATTATTTTAAGGAAGACTGGCAGCGGGCTGGTGTGTACATTTTCTCCCGCATGGGGAAACGCACAGCTTGGTACTGGCGCAAAACGCGCGAGCTGCTGGTATGCACACTTGCATTCTACGGCGCGGAGATGATAACGGTTTGCATCACCGGCGTTATTTTCGGTCTGCCGTTTGGCGACAGCCAGACATTATTTGCAGTTTTTGCCCTCGTGCTGGCTCTTGGTTTTGGCGTACAGTTTCTGTATCTGTTTGCTCTGAACATGCTCTCTATGCGCATTGGCAGTGTTTTCGCGGCGCTGATATGCTACATTACCCATGTGCCGCTCACAATAATGGCTCTTTTTTCAACAATGGGCACAAGCGCGCAATGGCTGGTATGGCTTGTTCCGTCGGTTCATGGCATGATACCGTTTCACGACCTGTCAATGCTGAAAACAGCCTTTCCGGTTCTGTTTCAAGACGCTTTGCCCGGCTTCGGCTGGCTTTATTCGATTGCGTACATACTGATCGTTTTTTCTGCGCTTTACATGACCGGACGTTATCGAATAAAAAAAATGAGTATATTGCCGTAGGAGGTTTACAATGAATGAGCTTTGTCTCGAAGCTGTCAGCAAATCCTTAAATAAAAGGCCCGTGCTTTGCGACGTCAGCGTCCGGTTTGATGCTGGCCGCATATATGGTCTGTACGGCCGCAACGGCGCAGGCAAAACAATGCTGCTCCGTACCATTGCGGGTTTGCTTATACCCGACAGCGGAACGATCACGGCTTTCGGAGAAAAAATCGGCAGCGACGTCTCATTTCCGTCCGAAGTCGGTATATTGCTGGACCATATCGGCTTATGGCCCCATTACACCGGAATACAGTGTCTCACGCTGCTGGCATCCATTCGCGGGCGGATCGGCAGCGAGGATATTCGCCGCACGCTGATAAGAGTGGGGCTCAATCCCGATGATAAACGCACATACCGCCAATACTCTTTGGGAATGAAACAGCGTTTGCTGCTCGCCCAAGCGATCATGGAAAAGCCGCGCTTGCTGCTTTTGGACGAGCCCACAAACAGCCTCGATGAAGAATCCATCGATTTATTCCGCGGCATCATGCTTGAGGAAAAGAAAAGAGGCGCCTTGATTATTGTGGCAAGCCATAATAAAGACGACATCAAGCTGCTCAGCGACAATGTTTACAGGATGGATAACGGAAGGTTAACGCCTTCGGATAAGGATCGGTTATGAGATTTCGTCTGATATGCTTGATACTCACCATTGTCGTTTTGATAATCGGCTTTGCGGGAGCATTTTGGTTTAATAGCCGGACGCCCTATTTTGAGCCGACTGTGGATAACGTGAAGGATTTCAACGTCTGTTTGAGTCTGTATAATACCGAAGATCTCGATGAAAGAAAGCAGGACAGAGAATACGAAAAGCCGGAAGATATGGAAAACGGAGCCGATCTCATTGTGCACGCCGTTCACAACGGGCAATGGACAAGCACGGAAGGCTGTATTCAATCGCCCGTGACCGTACTGGAGGTTCTCAAAGGGGACTCTTCTCTGCAAGGAACCACAATCAATGTTTTGGAACCGGCCTCTTTCAACATTGGGCTTGTTGATAAATGGTACACCGGAAACGAATATCTTATGATGCTGCCCGGCCATGAGTACTTGCTCTTTCTTCGGTTTCGGTCCTTTCCCGACGGCTACGCGTATACCGAAGAAGAAAAGAAAACCTATATGATCGCTAACGGTTATCTCGGCAAATATGCTTTGTATGAAGCGCCGAGCCCAACGTATACGGCAAGCTGCACACTCAAATATGAAGATGTGATGAATCTCAATATCGCAACGTGTACGCCGTCTGTGCTTGAAGAGTATGAAAAATGGAAAGACGCCTTGTTTAAGGATATGGGCATCCGCTTTTAGCGCCTCTCAACAAGCGCCCGGTGCTTGACAACGCGTTGAGCGGCATGTGAAGCCCGGCCTTCCGCCTCGTCGGTTGTTTTGCTCTGCAACCCAAATGACGTTCCCGCTGCCGTCAATTACAGGTCGCGTGTTTTTTTGTGCCAAACGAATCAGTACGGATTGATGAACTCCTGCGTCCAATAAAGCGTGCCGCTCGACGTTTTGGCCACGCCGATGCCGATCGTCGTATATGCCTGCGAAAGGATGTTGGCCTTGTGGCCCGCCGAGTTCATCCATGAATCCATCACCTCAGCCGCCGTCTTCTGACCATATGCGATGTTCTCGCCGGCCGCACTGAACCTGAATCCAAAGTCCTGCATCATGTCAAACGGAGAGCCGTATGTGGGAGACGTATGCGAAAAGTAGTGCTTGTCGATCATGTCCTGGCTTTTAATGCGCGCAACGCGCGACAGCTCCGTATCGAGCTTATACAAAGCCAGTCCTCTGGACGACCGTTCCTTGTTGACCAGCTCGAACACCTGCCGCTCATAGCTCGCGAGAGACTGCGTGTCGGGAATCATCACCGTCTGCCCCGCATAAATCAGCGCGGTATTCGTGATCTGCGGATTCGCTTCTTTGAGCTCTGCGACGCTGATTTCAAACTTTTTCGCAATCCCCCAGAACGTATCGCCCTTCTGCACCGTGTAATTCACGAATTTGACGGTGGGTATCACGATTGTCTGGCCCGCATAGATCAGCGAGGGATTTTTGATGGACGGATTTGCCGCAAGCAAGTCGTTCAGCGTGATGTGATTCGCTTTCGCAATTTGAGAAAGCGTATCGCCGCGCTTCACCGTATAGGTGCTGGCCGCCGTTGCGAGCGTCGCTGTCAGCAGGCATAATACCAGTGTCAGCACAACGATTTTTCCAAACAGTTTTTTCATCTTTGTTGCTCCTTAAGCCGCTGTATTCGAGTCTATTTTGCGCCGTTTCACGCGCAAATATTTACAGGCTTGCTGTGGCGTGCTAAGCTTTGGGTAAATCATCTGGAGACGAGAAAAATGCCTGTTTATGTGACGTTCAAAGAAATGATAAAACGGCAGATCGAAAAGGGCGAACTGAAGCCGGGAGACAAGCTGCCTTCGGAAAGAGACCTCGCCCAAAGCCACGGCCTTTCGCGCATGACGGTCCGGCAGGCGCTCACCGACCTTGTTTCGGCGGGCCTTCTATACCGCGAACAGGGGCGCGGCACATTTGTATCGTCAATGAGAATGCAGCAGCACAACATCTCAAGCTTTACGGATACGGTGAAGCAGCGCGGCCTTGTCCCCTCCACAAAAGTCACCGCGTTCAGCGTCTGCGAACCCCCGGAAACGATCGCGTCGCTTCTGGGCACAAAAAGCCATATCTACCGCGCCGTACGCATTCGTTTGGCAGACGGCACCCCATTGGCGCTGGAAGAAACGTTCATCCCGGCGTCGATATGCCCCGGGCTTCGCAGAAACGATCTCACCGGTTCGCTTT
>JAJUJH010000183.1 GCA_029265435.1 Clostridiales bacterium | reverse complement strand
GCGGAGATCACACCGATATCCTTAAGCCTTGCGGTTATGCGCTGTGCCGACCGCTCGATGGAATATTCGGTACGAATGAATTGCTTTCCGGCCTCGGCGATGCGGCGGTAATACAGGCTGTCGCTGAACAGCCGGTTCATGTATGAGGCGGCGTGGCCGATGTCGGGGTCGGCCCAGCGTCTGCCATGCCTTGCCCGGTAATACGGATCTTTCACGTCGGTAAAATGAAAATCAACGAGGCATGAATTGTCGGACTTCATAAAATCAGTGTTGGCAGACCAGTTTGTCGCAACGGCGGGAATGCCGAGATACATGGCTTCCGCCATCACAAGGCCGAATCCTTCGCTGCGGTGAAGGCTTATAAACACGTCGCAGGCCTTTATCAGAGAGTGCACTTCGGTTTTCGTAAGCAGATCGCTGATGATGAATATATTGCGGCGTTTCCCGACGTGCGCCGCCAGCTTTTGAAGACTCTCGGAAGTCGCGTTGTTGATTTTGATGACCAAACCGACATCGCTTGAATCGGCGGGGAATGCGGCGCAGAACGCATCGATCGCGCCCATGGGGTTTTTGCGGTCCATGGTGCTGTTCACATCATACATGGACAAAAACAAAAAACGGTCTTCGGGCAGTTTGAAATATCGCCTGTCGAAACGCGCGTCGTTTTCCGCGCGGATGCCGTACGGAACCGTTACGACGGGAAGCGCAGTGCTTTTTTGAATGCTGGCGGAGTTGAACGCTGACGGCGTCCAGATCTCGTCAAAATGAGAAAACTCGTTATGCCATTCCGGCGGAAAATCCTCAAGTTCCCAAAGCCAAACCGCAATATTATAACGTCTGTCCCATACGCGGTGCGGATAGATAAGACGCAGAAGCGGCGTCTGCTCCGGATTGACATGCACGATGTTGGTGTTGTAACGAGGGGTTTTGACGAGATGCGGCTCAAATTCCTTCTCGTTATGGCTGGCGGGGTTGCCGGCTGCTACATTGATGAGAGAATGCGGCAAGCCGCTGTTTTGAATGGCGTGCGCCATCAGCCGTGCGCCCTGTCCCAGCCCCATCTGCGCCATCAGATAACCGAAAAGATTGACGCCTTGAGGATATGCGCCGCTTTGATAGGGCTTTCTGGTTTTTTGTTTACGGGGCGGCGATAATACGCCGGCGGCTTTCGCGCGGAGGCGGAAAGGCAGAAATCGCAGGAATAAGGCTGCTGCAGCCGATATGATTCTGCAAGAAAAAAAACGTTTGAGCAGTTTTTTGACCATGGCGCACCTCTTATAAATATCAGAACTATACTACAGGATTCAATGGAAGTTGTCCAGAAAAGCACGGTATTCTCTTATATGAAAGTATTTTGCAACAGCAATATGAAAAAGCGAATGTGCGAATAGGGGATGAATTATTACAAATATACCGTCAAATCGAAGTAGATTATTACGAGAATATTATTTTGACAGAATTTCATTCTTGTATTTTCCAAAGAGTTCATGTATCATATTGTCGATTAATCAAATAAAGGAAACTGTCAATGAAGGTTGTTATTTTAGCGGGCGGGTTTGGCACTCGTATCAGTGAAGAGTCGCACCTGAAGCCAAAGCCCATGATTGAGATCGGGGAAAAACCGATACTATGGCATATCATGAAGGGGTACTCGCATTACGGTTTTAAGGACTTCATCATATGCCTTGGTTATAAAGCGTATGTCATCAAAGAGTTTTTTGCGGACTATTATCTTCACAATTCAGATATCACGTTTGATTTCAGCAACGGGAACGGAATGACAGTCCATAATAATTTCGCGGAGCCTTGGAAGGTGACGCTTGTCGACACGGGTCTTAATACGATGACGGGCGGCCGCATCAGGCGTGTGCGCGATTATATCGGTAATGAGCCGTTTATGCTCACCTACGGCGACGGCGTGAGCAATGTGGACTTTAAAAAGCAGATGGCATATCATTTGAGCCACGGCAAGACGGCGACACTGACGGCGATCCAGCCCGGAGGGCGTTTTGGGCTGCTTGAAATTGACAGGGACAATACGGTGCATCGCTTCGCGGAAAAAACAAAAGAAGAAGGCGGTTGGATTAACGGCGGGTTCATGGTCTTAAATCCGGAAGTTTTCGACCTTCTCGAGGACGATACGACGGTTTTTGAAAAGAAGCCGCTGGAAACGCTCGCGGCCACAGGTCAGCTCTGCGCGTACAGGCACGAAGGGTTTTGGCAATGTATGGATACTCAGAGGGATAAACAGCTTCTCGAAAACCTGTGGGCGCAAGGCGACGCGCCATGGAAGGTATGGCCATGAGCTTGGCGTTTTACCGGGGGAAGCGGGTGCTTGTGACCGGACATACCGGTTTTAAGGGAACCTGGCTGTGCCGGATACTTGCCGGCGCGGGCGCTGAGGTGACCGGTTATTCTCTTGAAGCGCCGACGAGCCCCAGCCTTTTTAAGATATGCGGAATGGACAGGGACATCCGTTCCGTAATCGGAGACATCAGGGATCTCGCTCATTTGAAGACCGTTTTCGATAAGGCGAGGCCCGAAGTCGTGCTGCATCTCGCGGCTCAGCCGATTGTGCGCGACAGCTACAAAGAGCCCGTATATACATACGAAACGAACGTGATGGGCACCGTCAATGTCCTCGAATGTGTGAGACTGGCAGATTGTGTGAAGTCGTTTGTTAATGTGACGACGGATAAGGTTTATAAGAACAATGAGTGGGATTGGGGATACCGCGAAAACGAGCCGCTCGACGGCTTTGATCCTTACTCGAACAGTAAATCGTGCTCCGAGCTTGTGACGCACAGTTATAAGGATTCCTTCTTTGCGGACGGAAGAACGGCCATATCCACAGCGCGTGCCGGCAACGTCATAGGCGGCGGAGATTTCGCGAACGACAGAATCATACCCGACTGTGTCCGTGCGGCAAGCAAAGGCGAGACGATCATTGTCCGAAACCCGCATTCCATTCGCCCGTACCAGCATGTGCTCGAGCCATTGGCGGCATATCTGATGATCGCGCGAGCCCAATATGAGGACAGGCGGTACGAAGGCTATTACAATGTGGGGCCGGACGACTGTGACTGCGTCACGACCGGCCGGCTCGTGGATTTGTTTTGCAAGTATTGGGGAAACGGCCTCAAGTGGGAAAACCGTTTTTTGGGTGGGCCGCACGAGGCGAAATTCCTGAAGCTTGATTGCTCGAAACTCAAGGCTGTGTTCGGATGGCGCCCCACTTGGAATGTTGAGGCGGCTGTCGAGAAGACAGTCGAGTGGACAAAAACGTATATCGGCGGCGGCGATGTGAAAAAATGTATGGACGATCAAATCCGCGCATTTTTTATGAATGATGAATTTTAGAATATGAATTGGAGTCAATATGTTTGAATCGATGACAGAGCCACAGGCAAAAGAACACATTTTAAAGCTGGTATCCGAATACTGTGATATGTATCATAAGCGAAGCGGCAGTTTTCGGCCCGGCCAGCGTATTCCTTACGCATCGAGAGTTTACGATCGCGACGAAATGGTCAATCTTGTTGACAGCTCCCTTGAGTTCTGGCTGACGGCGGGACGGTATACCGATTTGTTCGAGGAGGAG
>JAJUJH010000048.1 GCA_029265435.1 Clostridiales bacterium | reverse complement strand
GGTTCAGATCGCTCTTCTGAGCGAACGCATCAATCACCTTAACGACCACTTAAAGCTTCATCCGAAGGATCATCATTCCAAAAGAGGCTTGCTGAAAATGGTCGGTAAAAGAAGAGGCTTGCTGAACTATCTTAAGAAAAAGGACATTGAGCGCTACAGAGAGGTGCTTAAAGGTTTGAACTTAAGAAAATAACAAATAATAGAGCGGGCGACCGCTCTATTATTTGTTCAAAAAAATCATGCTGAAACGGCATGGGGCGCGCGCATGGGGCATGCGCAGCGCTGGTAAGGAAGAAGGAGAAGAAAAAATGGAACACAGAGTATTTGAGATGGACTACGCCGGCCGGACGCTGATCGTGGAAACGGGCAAATACGCCCAGCAGGCGAACGGCACATGCCTTATCCGCTGCGGCGACACGGCTGTGCTCGTGACGGCAACGGCGGCGAAGGCTCCAAGGGACGGGATCGACTTTTTCCCGCTCAGCGTGGAGTTTGAAGAAAAAATGTACTCGGTCGGCAAGATCCCCGGCGGCTTTATCAAACGGGAGGGCCGGCCTTCCGAAAAAGCGATACTCACATCGCGGCTCATCGACAGGCCGATCAGGCCGCTTTTCCCTAAAGGCTATTACAACGACGTGCAGGTGATCTGCACCGTCATGAGCGTGGATCAGGACATTATACCGGGCCCGTTGGGCATGATCGGCTCGTCCGTGGCGCTTTCGATATCGGATATTCCGTTCCTCGGGCCTACGGGTTCGGTGACGGTGGGCATTGTTGACGGCGAATTCGTGCTGAATCCCGACGCCGCACAGCGTGACAAAAGCCTTCTCGATTTAACGGTTTCGGGCACCAAAGACGCCGTGATGATGGTGGAGGCGGGCGCGAACGAAGTCAGCGAAGAGCAGATGCTCGACGCGATTATGCTCGCGCACGAGGAAATCAAAAGAGTCGTGGCTTTCATTGAAGACATCGTCAAAGAAGTCGGCAAGGAAAAAAGCGTGCCGCAGCTGATTTTGGTTGATAAAGAGATCGAAGAGAAAGTCAGGGAGTACGCCTATGACAAAGTGGCGTACAGCATTGATACGATTGACAGAAAGGTGCGGGAAGAGCGTACCGAAGAGGTGTCCGCAGACGTGCAGGCGCATTTCGCGGAAGAATACCCGGGGCATGAAGCCGATATCGAAAGCGTGCTGTATTCGCTGCGCAAAGAGCTTGTGCGCGACAGAATCATCAATAAGGGCATCCGTCCGGACGGACGTGCATTTGATGAGATTCGTCCGATCTGGTGCGAAGTGGGCATTTTTGCGCGCACGCACGGCAGCGCAGTGTTTACGCGCGGCGAAACGCAGGCGCTCACGCTGACCACGCTTGGGTCTGTCAGCGAAGCCCAGCGGCTTGACGGGCTGTCGGACCAGGAGTTTAAGCGCTACATGCACCATTACAATATGCCGCCGTATTCGACGGGCGAGGCCAGACCGATGCGCAGCACGAACCGTCGCGAGGTGGGGCACGGCGCGCTTGCGGAAAGAGCGCTTCTCCCCGTGCTTCCGAGCGAGGAAGAGTTCCCGTACGCAATCCGCACGGTATCCGAATGCATCAGCTCCAACGGTTCCACGTCGCAGGCGAGCATATGCGCGAGCACGCTGTCTCTGATGGATGCGGGCGTGCCGATCAAAGCGCCGGTGGCCGGCGTGGCGATGGGGCTCATCAAGGACGACGAAACGGGCAATATCGCAATACTGACGGACATTCAGGGGCTTGAAGACTTCTTCGGCGACATGGACTTCAAAGTGGCGGGTACGCGCAAGGGCATCACCGCCATACAGATGGATATCAAAATAAAGGGCATCAACAAAGAGATACTGACGCGGGCGCTGGCTCAGGCCAACAAAGGCCGCATGTTCATACTCGATAAAATGGAGGCCGTTCTGCCCGCTCCGCGCGAGAACCTCTCCAAATACGCTCCGCGCATTTACCAGTTCACGATCGATCCGGAGAAGATCAGAGAGGTCATCGGCTCGGGCGGCAAGGTCATCAACAAGATCATCGCGGATACCGGCGTGAAGATCGATCTTGAAGACGACGGCCGCGTGTTCATACTCTCGGCGGACGAAGAAGCGGCGAACAGAGCGCGTGCCGCGATCGACGCGATCGTCAAAGACGTCGAGGTGGGCAATGTGTATCTCGGAAAAGTCGTACGCATCATGAACTTCGGCGCTTTTGTGGAGCTGGCTCCGGGCAAGGACGGTCTTGTACATATATCCAAGCTTTCCAACGAGCATGTGAAAAAGGTGGAGGATGTGGTCAACATCGGCGATGAGATCCTCGTGCGTGTGGTCGAGATCGACAAACAGGGCCGCATCAACCTGACGCGCAAGGGTTTGCTTCCGGGCGATAAGAAAGGCGCCGCCAAAAAGGATGCGCCCGAAGATCATCGCGAGAAACAGGAATAATGAAGGCGGCCGCGCAGCCGTCATATGATACCGTTTCGGACGGCCGCACTGGCCGCTCGGAGTCACAAGCTTTCAAATAATCGGCTGCGCATGCGGCCTTTTTTCATAAAACGCGAAGGGGAGGATGGCATATGGGAAAGACGCCCGAAGAAACAAAAGTGGTGATGACGGAGCTTGTGCTGCCGAATATGACGAATCTGCTTGGCAATCTGCTGGGCGGAGAACTGATGCATCGCATGGACATTGCGGGGGCGCTGGCGTGCATGCGCCATTCGGGCGCACAGGTGACCACGGTGGCCGTAGACGCGATCGAGTTCAAGCATCCGGTCCGGCTGGGCGAGATGGTGAGCGTAGAGGCCAAGCTTGTGTGGACGGGCAAAACGTCGATGAAGGTAAAAATCACCGCGACGGCGGAGAATCTGGCGACGGGCGCTGTGATCGTGACCAACGTGGCCATGTTTACGTTTGTCGCGATGGGCAGAGACGGCAGAAAGATTACCGTGCCGAAGCTGCTGCCTCAGACGGATGAAGAAAAAAGCGATTTTGAGCGTGAGGAGCGGGCGTATCTTCTCCGCAGGGGCGCTCATCAGCCGCAAGACGGTTCCGACGACAAGCGGTGAAGCATCAGCTTCCGATGCGTCCTTCATAGTCGATGAGCTCGCGCACGTAATCCCGGTCCATTAATGAAGACGAAAGCAGGAAATCCGCCGTTGCCTGATTCATCGCAACGGGAATGTTATACAGCACGGCGATGCGCAAAAGCGCCTTTACGTCCGGATCGTGCGGCTGTGAGGTGAGCGGATCCCAGAAGAATATCAGAAAATCCACGGCAAGGTCGGCAATCAGCGAGCCGACCTTTTGGTCGCCGCCAAGCGGGCCGCTCCGGTACGCTTTTACGGGCAGCCCCGTCTGCTCCGAGACCATTTTGGCGGTGGTGCCGGTGCCGCAGAGAAAATGCCTTTTCAGCACGCTTTCGTTTTTTTCGACCCAATTCACGAGATCCTGCTTGCGCGCGTCGTGCGCGATCAGCGCGATGCTTTTTTGGGCACGGATCGTATGTGTATTCATCATAGATTCCTTTAGTATCATATATTGGATTTCGAAAATATTATATCTCACAGTGCCTATCGAGGCAAACGGAATATTCCGCAGCTTTATCGGCTTTCTTCCGCGATGCCGGCGGTGAAGCGGCATACGCATCCAAACCGGCTCCGTTTCTCTGATCGGCATGACTGTTTGCGGGCTTTGCTTGTTTTGCTGTCACGCCGCTTATGTCAGGCATAATTGCATGCGTCTCACAATACTTATAAATAAACCATTATGTAGCTTGAAGGCGGTGTGACTATGCATATATTTGTCGTGAAAAAGAAAACCATTATCCGCGCGGCCGTTTTTCTTCTTCTCGTCGTGGGCGCCATTGTTTATACGCAGGTGGCAATGGGCGACGCCGCTCCGGCCGCGTCGAGCGCAGACGCGATGCCGATTTGCCGGGTGGAGACGGAAGACAAAGCGGTGGCGCTGACGGTGGATACGGCGTTTGGCGACAAGGATTATACAAACGAGATATTGAAGACGCTGGACGAAGAAAGCGCACACGCCACATTCTTTGTGATGGGCCTCTGGGCTGCCGAAAACCGCGAAGCGCTGGATGCGATTGCGCAAAGCGGCGAGGAAATCGCAAGCCATTCGATGAACCATATGCGGTATACCGAAATGTCCGCCGATGAGGTCATCGCGGACGCCAAGGAGGCCGCAAAGCTGATATTCGACGCGACGGGTTACGATACGCGGCTTATCCGCATGCCTTACGGCGCTTTTGATACAGCCAGCATCACGGCGCTTGAAAGCGAGGGCTTTATCCCTTTGAAGTGGAGTCTTGATTCAAAGGACTGGAAAGGGATGGACGCGCAGAAAATTGCCGACAGCGTATTGGCCGGCGTAAAGAACGGCGATATCATCATGTTCCAAAACAACGTGGAGGCCACGCCGGATGCGCTGAAAGCCGTGATACTTGGCCTCAGGGAGCAGGGATATGAAATAAAGACGGTTTCAGACCTGCTTTTGGACGGGGACTATATTGTGGACGCGACGGGCACGCAAAAGTACTATAAGGATTAGATTTGAGGATGAAACATGCAGGATATCACGAACAGCGTCAGCGTCGGGGGGCGTGTGAGCGGTCTCGAACTGTCGCATAAGATATACGGAGAAGCGTTTTATACATTTTTCCTGAAATGCGACAGGCTCAGCGACAAATCGGATGTGCTGCCTGTCACCATATCCGAAAGACTGCTGGCACGGCATCCGCTCGGCGGCAACGAGATGGCGCTGGTGAAGGGGCAGCTTCGTTCATACAACAAGCTTGTGGACGGCAAGGTGCGGCTTTACCTGACCATCTTCGCGAGGGAAATCGCGCAGACCGATTCATATGTCAACGATATCGAGCTGAAAGGGTTTGTATGCAAGCCGCCTGTTTTCCGCATGACGCCGTTCGGGCGCGAAATAACGGATATGCTTGTCGCGGTGAACCGCGCCTACAACAAATCGGATTATGTGCCGTGCATCATTTGGGGGCGCAACGCCCGTTTTGCGTCCGGCTTTGAGGTGGGCGACAAGGTAGCGCTTCACGGGCGCGTCCAGTCGCGAGAGTATGAAAAGGCGCTCGAAAACGGCAGCAAGTCGGTGCGCACGGCGTATGAGGTGTCTGTCTCGCGGCTGCAGAAAGACTGGTGACGGACGAAGTCATTTTATTGTTATTTTTCTGGGACAAGCGCCGATTTGTCCGAATTTGTCTGTTATTTGTTCTCAAACAGTGATATAATGCAGTTTAGCGTATTTCAGACGGAAGGTCGGGTCATCATGAAAAGCATCAGGCAACGATACGATGTGGCGATTATCGGCGGCGGCATCAGCGGATTAATGGCGGCGCACAGGCTGTCTGCCGGCGATCCGTCTTTGCACATTGTCCTTGTGGAGAAGGGCGCGGCGCTGGACGGGCGGCGCTGTCCGATGATATCCCAAAAGCTGGGAAGCTGTTTATACTGTCCGCATTGCGCCATCATGGAAGGCATGGCGGGGGCGGGCGCTTTCAGTGACGGCAAATATGTGATTTCCACGGAATACGGCGGCTGGCTCACCGATTATTTGAGCCCCGCGACGGTGATCGATTATATCGAGCAGGCGGACAAGCTTCTTGTGGGTTTTGGCGCGTCCACGGAACGGTATCAGCCTGACAACGAGCTCAAAAAACGCTGTTTGCAGCATGATCTGCATATGCAGCAGGCGGAGCTTAAGCATCTTGGCACCGACGCCAATTTTGAGACAATGAAGCGCATGATTGCCGATGTGGCCACGCGCGTTGAGATCCTTACCCGCACGGAAGTGGTGGATGTGGATAAGGATACGCACATGCTGTATACGACGGACGGCGAGTTTAAGGCGGATGTCATCCTGTTTGCGGTCGGCCGTGTGGGCAGCCGCGCTTTTGCGCAGTGGTGCCAGAAAAACGGCGTCGAAATGAAAAACAACCAGGTGGATATCGGCGTCAGGGTCGAGCTGCCCGCAATCGTCTGGGAACATTTTTCGCAAAAGATATACGAGCCGAAGATTTGGTACAGAAGCAAACGCTACGGCGACGTGACGCGCATGTTCTGCTTCAACGAACGCGGAAGCGTGGTGATGGAAAATACGGACGGCGTGCTGACGGTAAACGGGCATTCGTATAAAGGCGAGGATAAAAAGACAAAGAACTCAAACTTTGCGCTGCTCAGCACGATCAAGTTTACACAGCCGTTCAAAAATCCGATCGAGTATGCACGGTATGTCGCGTCGCTTGCCAATCTGATAAGCGGCGGCAGCGTGCTTGTGCAGCGGCTCGGAGACCTTGAAGCGGGCCGGCGCAGCGACGCCGCGCGGATAAAAGCGTCGACCACCATGCCGACGCTGGATGTGGTGCCCGGCGATCTATCGCTTTGCATGCCCAAGCGTCAGCTTGACAACATCATCGAAACGCTGCACGCGCTCGACGCGGTTGCGCCGGGTACGGCCAATCACGACACGCTTCTTTACGGCATTGAGTGCAAATACTATTCCGCAAGGCCGGCTTCGGATGATTTTGCGCTGGAAGGCTGCCGGGACATCTATGCGGTTGGGGACGGCGCGGGTTTCACGCGGTCGCTTTCTCACGCCGCGGCGCACGGCTTGTACGTGGCGGACCGGATATTAAGCCGGAGAAGCGAAACGAACGGGAGCCTTTCGGGCAAGGATTAAAAAATGGCGGGGACAATCAAAAATAAGGACGCGTTTGAAAGCTACCGCTTTAACGAGAATTTATCTCTTTATAAATTCTTTGCGGTTTTTATTTCTGCGTTCAATTTATTCCTGCTTGTTCCCGATATTTTCAACCTGAACGGACCCGCGATGTGGCCGGTTATCGCCATGCGGCTTAGCTATTCGCTGCTGCTGTTCAGCTCGCTGTTATGGATGGGCAGAATCAAAAATCACATCTTCCGCGCTTTGATTACAACGGGACTCGAATTGCTTGCGCTGATGATTTTCCTGCTGGTTTTTTGGCTGTATCCGAAGCCGGACTACCTTATCAATATGTTCGGCGTGATGGCCATCGTGCTTATCGCCTTTGTTGTTCCAAACCTATTGTCTCTTGCGCTTTGCGTATCGGTATTGGCGGCAGCCTCGTACATTTCCGCGGCGGCCGTGCATATTCAAGCGATGCCTCTCAATCAGCTGTTTGCGGGCATCGTCTATCTCGTCTTTGAGATTATTGTATGCGCGGTGTTTTTTATGATTTTCCACAAAAACCATTACCGCGAGTTTGTGGCGAAAACGGAGCTTGAGCGGATTTATTCCACCGATCCGCTGACCAAGGTCGGCAACCGCGTAAAGCTGGAAGAGGAGGCCGATAAATGGCTGGCCGAATGTGAGCGTGCGGGTCTGCCGCTGAGCGTGGTGCTGATGGACGTGGACAATCTGAAGCGGATCAACGACGTGCATGGTCACCTCGTGGGGGATACCGTGCTGTACGAGATTGCGCAGATACTGCGCGCCAACTTGCGGAAAAACGATGTGTGTGTGCGCTGGGGCGGCGATGAATTCGTGCTGCTGCTTCCGCACATGGACGCGGGGCAGGCGAGCGAACTGGCTGCCCGCGTCAAGGATGCGGTTTCACGCTACGATTTTTCCGCGCATATCGAGATATCCTGCAGCTTCGGCATTGCGCAGATGATGAAGGGGCAGAGCATTGAGCAGATGATCGGACTTGCGGATCGGTTGATGTACCGCGCCAAGGAGCGCGGGAAGAACATGATCGAAGTGTGCGGGGCGTATAACGAAATTTAACAAGAAATCGTGAATAGATGATCAAAAGTATTGACCTTCCCGTTTGTGGAAGGTTTATTATATGACCGTAATTCAAAGTGATATATTGAGTCAGAACAAAATTGGAGGGTAAACATGATAGAAATTGTCAATGTCTCAAAAACGTACGGCGGCAGATTGAAGGCCGTCGACGACATTTCGCTGACGGTGGAATCCGGATGCATATACGGATTTCTCGGCCCCAACGGAGCGGGGAAAACCACCACGATCAAGCTGGTTACGGGGATTATCCAGCCGGACTGCGGCACGATCCGTGTAGACGGGCACGACACGAAAACCGACGCGCTCGGCGCAAAGCTTAGCATCGGGTTTGTGCCCGACGATCCGAACATATTTCTGCGGCTCAAGGGTATCGAGTACCTTGCCTTTATGGCGGACATATACGGCGTTTCCTCGGCTGCACGAAAAAAGGTGATCGGTGAAATGGCCGAAAGGTTTGAGATGACCAGCGCGCTGGGCGACAAAATACAAAGCTATTCGCACGGTATGCGCCAGAAAATCGTGATTATGGGGGCGCTGCAGCATCAGCCCAAAGTCTGGATACTCGACGAGCCCATGACGGGGCTTGATCCCAAATCGGCGTATGAATTGAAGACGATGATGAGGGAGCATGCCGACAAGGGCAATACGGTGTTTTTTTCAACGCATGTGCTGGAAGTGGCGGAAAAGGTTTGCGACAAGGTGGCCGTGATCGGCGCGGGGCGCATCCTTTATGCGGGCGGAATCGAAGATATGAAGAAGAGCGGCCACGCGTCGCTCGAAAAAATGTTCCTGGAGATGACGCAGAATGCATAAAATACTGATTTTGACAAAGGTGTTGCTTAAAGCCGGAGGCTACAGCGGCGATAATAAGGACAACAAGAAGGTGAAAAGCCGCTGGTGGCTCATTCCGCTGCTGCTGTTTGCTTTCGGCAGCTTCGCGTTTTCCGTCGGCATGATGACGTACGGACTGTACGATATTTTGGCTCCGTACGGCGCCGCCGATACGATTTTGTCGCTGGCGCTCGGCGCAACCTCATTGGTGGTTTTCGTGTTCGGCGTGTTCTATGTCGTTTCGGTGATGTATCATGCCGACGATGTGTCGCTGCTGCTCGGGCTGCCGCTTCGTCCGTATCAGATACTCGGCGCGAAATTCATAACGCTTGTGATCTACGAATATATATTTGAAGCGTTCATTCTGCTGCCGATGCTGGCGGCTTACGGGATTAAAAACGGCGAGGGCGTTACATACATTCTCTATTCGTTGATCATGTTTGCGCTGGTGCCCATAATCGCACTGGTGATGGCGGCTGTGATTGTGATGCTCGTGATGCGCTTTACACGCATCGGGAAAAACAAGCAGGCGTTTAACTTTGTCGGCGGCATCATTGCCCTTGCCATTGGGATCGGGTTCAACGTATTCATTCAAACGTCTGTGCAGAACGTGACGAGCGAGCAGATACTTGCGCTGACAACGGGGCAGTCGTCCATGGCTGTGATCATGAGCCGCATATTCCCGGGCATCGGTTTTGCTTCCGCGGCGCTGTCCCAGAACACCGCGCTTGCGGGGCTATGGAATCTGCTGCTGTTTGCGCTGTGCGCGGCGGCGGCGACGGCGTTGTTTCTTGGCATCGGGCAGCTTCTCTATTTCAAGGGGCTTGCGGGTGTGACCGAATCGGCCGCCAAACGCAGAAGGCTGACTTCGGAAGCGTTTGCAAAGAGCACCATGCGCACATCGGTGATGAGGGCGTATGTGATGAAAGAGCTTCGGCTGCTTGTGCGGTCTCCCATCGCATTTCTGAACTGCGTGCTGATGAACTTTATTTGGCCGGTGCTCGTGTTGGTAATGCTGATGGGGACAGGGAAAACGGATGAGTTAAGACCATTTATCGCTTCGGCGAACGGCGGCCTTATGGTGGCGATACTCGTCGGCATCGGGGCGTTCATATCAAACGCCAATCTGATAACGAGCACGGCGATTTCGCGTGAAGGCAAAGCGTTATACTTCACCAAGTATATACCCGTGAGCATGGGCAAACAGCTTGAAGCCAAGGCGGTTTCCGGCATGCTGCTTTCGGGGGTGGCCATGGTGCTTCTCGCGGCGCTGGCCGTTTATCTGGGCGTAAGCGTTCCGATCGTGCTGATCTCGCTGGTATTAAGCCTTGCGGCGTCGGTGGCAAGCTCATATGCCGGCCTGATATTGGATGCGGGGCATCCCAAGCTTGGCTGGATGAACGAACAGCAGGCCATCAAACAGAACGCCAACGGTATGCTTCAGATGCTTGTGGGCGTGTTTTTCGGCGCACTGGTCATTGTGCCGGTGGCTGTGACCGGTATGAGCGATGTGCCTGCGGTATTGTATGTGGCCGCAGTCGTGTTGGTTTTGTCCGTGATCATGCGCCGGAGGGTTATAAAAAGCTCGGCGGCCAAGCTTGAGGAAATGGACGTTTGATTATCGGTGCAAAATGTGGTATTGTCGGCAGTAGGGAATCATTACAAAAATAAGGAGTTAAGACGATGGTATTAGCGATTATCGGCGGTATAGTGCTTATTCTAATCATATGGATCATTGCGTCGTACAACGGTTTTGTGAAGCTGAAGAACAGCATCGAAGAAGCGTTTTCCACAATGGACGTGTACTTGAAGAAACGGTATGATTTAATTCCGAACCTGGTGGAAACGGTGAAGGGCTATGCGAGCCATGAAAAGGAGACGCTCGAGCGCGTCATTGCGGCGCGCAACAAGGCCGCTTCCGCCACAACGATGGAAGGACGCGTCGAGGGTGAAAACGCGCTTCAGGGCGTGCTTAAAAGCCTGTTCGCGCTGGCCGAAGCCTATCCGGATCTGAAAGCCAACGCAAACTTTATGGAGCTTCAGGGCGAACTGAGCCGCATGGAAGAAGAGATAGCAAGCTCAAGGAAATACTACAACGCGGTTGTCAAAACATACAACACGAAGCGGGAGATGTTTCCGAGCTCCATTATTGCGGGAATATTCCGCTTTGAAAGAAAGCCGCTCTTTGAGGTGGGCAGCGCGCAGGAAAGAGAAAACGTCAGGGTTCAGTTTTAGCGGTCGGGTTTATCGGGCGCAGCGGCTGCCGCTGCGCCCGTTTCCGCGTTATTGAGGAGGGTTTATGAGAAAACTGCTTTTGGCGCTGACCGCGCTGCTGGTGCTGTTGAGCCTGCCGGTCACGGCTCTCGCGGACGAGAGCTATGTGATTAAGAACTATGATGTGCATGTGACTGTGGGTGAAAACAACGTGCTCGATGTGAAGGAGACGATTACCGTCGATTTTTCGGAGCGGCGGCACGGCATCTATCACGAAGTGCAGATTGCGGGGGAATACGAAAATCAGCCGTATACGCAGAGGGTATATGATTACAGCGTGAAGGACACGCCGTTTGAGCTGTCGCGGGACGGCGATTATCTTATAGCGAAAATCGGCGATCCCGATATATATGTGAGCGGCGAGCAGGTATACGAGATTTCATACAAATGCGTCGTGAACGACCCCAGTCACGACGAATTCGATAAGTTTTACAGAAATATTATCAACTGCGCGTATGGCGACACCATCGAGAACGCGAGCTTTGCCATCGAGCTGCCGAAGGATTTTGACGAATCCGAAGTCAATGTGCTTTTGGGCTCGTATGGTTCCGAAGACACGAGCGGTGTGGAATGGAAAAGGGAAGGCAACACGATAAAGGGGCATACGCTCAGGCCCGTTACGGGCGGAGAATTCGTCACGGTGCGCATGAAGTTCCCTCAAGGGTATTTCACCGGCGAACCGGCGGATCCGTGGGATATCGTGCTTTATGTGATAAGCGGGCTGCTTGTGCTGGTTTCGCTGGTGCTCTGGATATTATACGGCCGCGACGACAGGATTTTTCCCACCGTCGAGTTTTATCCCCCGGAAGGCATGACGCCGGCGGAGGCCGGATATGTGATCGACGGCTGTGTGGACGACAAGGACGTGGTGTCGCTGATACTCTACTGGGCCGACAAGGGATATATCCGAATCGACGAGAAGGAAAAGAAGGAGTTTGAGCTGGTGAAGCTCAAGGAGCTTCATAATCCGCGGCGGTATGAGAGGATCATGTTTGACGGTCTGTTTAAAAACGGCGATGCCGTCGCGATTTCCAGTCTCAAAAACAGCTTTTACACCACGATGTCAAGCACAAAGGCTTTTATCGGGGATCATTTTGAAAATTCTCCGGAACGCCGGCTGTTTACGAAGGAATCCAAACGTGCGCGCACGTTTATGGCCTTAGCCACAATGATGCCGATTGCGCTTTCGCTGTTCCGGTATATTTACAGAGACGCGTACGATATGACATCGGCGCTGATCGGCGCGGCCGTCGTAAGCATGCTCATCAGCCTGCCGATTTTGATGCTGGTGAGATTGGCGGATAAATGGCGCGGGATGCAAAAGGGCGCCCGGACGGCCGGGCTTATCACGTCGCTGATTCTTCTCGGGCTTGCTTTCTTCGGCTATATCGTGGCGGTTCCGCTTGTTTTCGGTGACGTTTCATGGGCTGTGATTGCGGTAACGGCGGGGGCGACGCTGATAATGACCGTACTGACGCTGGTGATGAAGAAACGCACAAAGCAGGGCGGCGAATGGCTTGCCAAGCTGATCGGCTTTAAGGAATTCATTGAAAAGGCCGAGAAGGACAGGATCGTGACGCTGGTTGAGCAGAACCCGTCTTACTTCTATAATGTGCTCCCGTATGCGTATGTGCTCGGCGTGACGGATAAATGGGCAAAGAACTTTGAAGGCATCGGCGTGGAGCCGCCCGATTGGTACAGGGGGTATTACGGCTCGCCGGTATTCAATGCGTGGCTGTTCACGAACATGATGACGCACAATCTGTCGCGTTTCCAGTCTGATATGGTGTCGAGACCCGCTTCGTCCAGCGGCGGCTTCGGCGGCGGCAGCGGCGGCGGTTTTTCGGGCGGCGGCTTTTCGGGCGGCGGCTTCGGCGGCGGCGGCGTAGGCGGAAGCTGGTAAAAAAGCAAAGGGCTCCTGACGGGGCCCTTTTTGAATATACTGGGGTTTGGGAAGCGCGAGCCTCATTTAAGGTTAGCGTGTTCCCGTAAAAACCATTCCGATATGCTGAGGATCCATTGAGAACGCCTGTTTGTCAGTACTTGAGCACCGGCTGACGCACCGCGCGTGTTTCATCCATGCGTGAAAGGGCCGTGGTGTTTGGCGCGGTTTTCAGAAGCTCCGGCGTTTGCTCCGCTTCGTCCGCAATGCGCAGCATCGCGTCAATAAAGGCGTCCAGCGTTTCCTTGCCTTCCGTTTCGGTGGGCTCGATCATCAGTGCTTCCTTAACGATCAGCGGGAAATACATCGTCGGCGGATGATACCCGTAATCGATCAGACGCTTGGCGATATCGAGGCTGCTGACGCCGAACGCGGCTTGCCGCCTGCCGGAAAGCACCGTTTCGTGCATGCAGAGCGAATCGTATGGCAGTTCGTATTTCTCCTTGAGACGGGCCTGCACATAATTGGCGTTGAGCACGGCGTTTTGCGCCGCTTCCTTCAGCCCGTCCGCGCCCATCGAGAGTATATAGGCGTATGCCCTTACCGCCACGCCGAAGTTGCCGCAGAACGATTTGACGCGCCCGATGGACTGCGGCCGGTTGCCGTCAAGCGCGTATCCGTTCGCCGTTTTGGTGACGACGGGGACCGGAAGGAACTTTTCCAGGCTTTCGCACACACCCACGGGACCGGAGCCGGGACCGCCGCCGCCGTGCGGCGTGCCGAACGTTTTGTGCAGGTTCAGATGGACCACGTCAAATCCCATATCGGCGGGGCGTGCCACTCCGAGTATCGCGTTGAAATTTGCGCCGTCATAATAGAGAAGGCCGCCCGCCGCGTGCACTTTGTCCGCAATCGCCTTGATGTTGATATCGAAAAGACCGAGCGTATTGGGATTTGTCAGCATGAGCCCAGCCGTTTCGTCGCCGAGCTGACGGGCAAGCTCATCCATATCGACCATGCCTTTATCATTGGAGCGTATGTTGACCACCTCAAAGCCCGCCGCAGCGGCGGAAGCCGGGTTGGTGCCGTGAGCGGAATCCGGCACGAGTATTTTGTTACGCTTAAAATCGCCTCGGCTTTCATGATACGCTTTGATGATCATAAGCCCCGTCATTTCACCATGCGCGCCCGCCGCGGGCTGCAGCGAGAACCGCGCCATGCCGGTGATTTCACAGAGCATGCCGCCAAGTTCGTAAAGCAGCGCCAGCGCGCCCTGCGATACTTCGTCGGGCTGGGCCGGATGCGCGTTCAAAAAGCCCGAAAGCCGTGCGGCCGCCTCGTTCATTTTGGGGTTGTATTTCATTGTACACGAACCCAAAGGATAAAAACCCGCGTCCACACCATAGTTTTTCTGGGACAGACGCGTAAAATGCCGTATCAGATCCACCTCGCTGACCTCGGGCAGAGCGGGCGCTTCCGTTCTCAAAAGCGTTTCGGGAACGGCATTTTCAAGGCTGTATGAGGGGACGTCGCAGACGGGCAGCGAGCAAGCCGTGCGCCCGGGTTTGGATATGTCGAAAATCAAAGGCTCCTCATTGCGGTTCATACCGTCACCGCCTTTACCAACGCGTCGATTTCCGCCCTTGTCCGTTTTTCCGTGACGGCGACAAGCCACGCGCCTTCGTACTCGGGATAGTCTTTGCTCATATTGTAGCCGCCGATGATATGGTGTTTCAGCAGCTTTTTATTGAGCGCCTCGACGCTGCCGTTGTATGAGAGCGCGAATTCTTTGAAGAACGGCTTGCGGAAAAGCGGCGAAAACAAGCCGGTGCTTATCAGCGCGTCGTGCGCGTATTTTGCTTTGGAGAGGCATTGCGATGCGGTTTCTTTAAGACCGGACGGTCCCATCGCCGTCAGGTATACGGTGGCTGCCAGCGCGCAGAGCGCTTCGTTGGAGCAGATGTTGGACGTGGCTTTTTCACGCCGGATATGCTGTTCGCGCGCCTGCATGGTCAGTACGAAGCCGGGATTACCACGCCTGTCTGCCGTTTTTCCGACGATGCGGCCCGGCATGCGGCGAAGAAGGTGTTCCTTTGCGGCAAAGAAACCGAGATACGGGCCTCCGAAGCTGAGCGGATTGCCCAGCGCCTGCCCCTCGCCGACGACGATGTCCGCTCCAAGCTCGCCGGGGGCGCGCAGGAGTGCGAGCGAAACGGGATCGCAGCTGACAATGAAAAGCGCTCCCGCCGCGTGCGCCATTCGTCCGATTTCGGCGATGTCCTCGATGACGCCGAAGAAGTTCGGCGTCTGCACGAGCACAGCGGCGGCATCTCCGGCGCTCAGGCCTGCCGACAAATCGGCAATATCCGCCGCGCCGTCTTGACAGCCATATTCTTGCACCTTGACGCCTTGAAACCGTGCGTATGTGCGCAGCACGGCGCGGCTTTGCGGATGCGCCGACCGAGCCGCAAGCACCGTACCGCGCCGCGTGTGGCGGCACGCGATCATCGCGGCTTCCGCTAGCGCGGAAGCGCCGTCGTACATCGACGCATTGGCGACGTCCATGCCCGTCAGCATGCATATCATGGATTGATATTCGAATATCGCCTGCAATGTGCCCTGGCTGATCTCCGGCTGGTACGGGGTATAAGCGGTGTAAAACTCCTGCCGCGAGAGAAGGCTGTCCACCACGGCGGGTATGAAATGGTCGTATGCGCCCGCACCAAGAAAACATGTATCACTTTCCGTATTGGCGTTGAGCGCGTCCAGCGTTTTGAGCTTTTTGCTCACC
>JAJUJH010000063.1 GCA_029265435.1 Clostridiales bacterium | reverse complement strand
GCCATTTTGAGACATATTTGCCAAGGGATCCGTCGTCGAAACGCATATCCATGCGCAGCAGCCAGCCCTGCTCATATGCCTTGCCGAGCCAGCGCTGCCCGCCCACCTCTTTGATGGCCCTGGGCGTGCACGCGAAAGTGCCTTTGCCGTCCGCAAACGATACGATATACATGCCAAGATCCCATATCAGGTTCATTGCGCCGCCCGGACCCATATCATGCCAATAAGACGGACGGCAGTTCATCCATGCTCTGCGCCGCCTGACGATAGCCTGCTCGTATTCCGGACTGTTGAATGGGTATCGTTTTGTAATCACACAGGCGCGGATGAATTCCCCGCGGTCGGGCTGTCCGTTTTGCTCGTACCAGCCGGCAAGAGACAAACGGAGCGCATCATTGTCGTAGTCATTCCTGATGGCTGCAATCAAATCATGCTCAGTCATTCAAGCCCCCTAAAACTCAAGTGAATCAATGCATCTTCGTCGATACGTTTTTGTATTTCTCTTTATCGGTTGCCTTTTCTCGCCGGTTTGGCTGAAAGGTTTTTTATTTATCTTATCATCTCTCTTGAGAAAATCAAGGGATGAACAGCGCCAACGGGTATGCTTTTATATGAACGCTCCGATGAAAAAAGCCGCATGCAACGGCAACTTTATTTCGACAAAAAAGGTCAAAATTCCTTGCAATATGACAAAATATGATGGAAAAATGGCAGGACATCATCAACAGGCCAATTCCGCTCGAATTCATTTTTTCGCGGTGCTTTATTAAAAGTTGCCCCGCCCTTTGCTTGACAAAACCATCGCCTAAAACTATCCTTAATAAATAGCAAAAAAGACGAGAAACGCAGGAGAGCTTTATGAAAAAGTACTATATCACAACGCCCATCTATTACCCGAGCGACAAGCTGCATATCGGGCATTCGTATACCACCGTCGCGGCGGACGCGCTTGCGCGCTTCAAACGGCAGACGGGTTATGACGTCATGTTCCTGACGGGTACCGACGAGCATGGTCAGAAGATCGAGCGCGTCGCAAAAAACGCCGGCATGGAGCCAAAGGAATATGTGGACGGCATTGTGGAAGGCATACAAAAGCTCTGGAAGCTGATGGATATCAGCCACGACGATTTTATCCGCACCACGGATGAACGCCATGTGCAAACGGTGCAGAGAATTTTCAAAAAGCTCTACGAACAGGGCGATATCTATAAAGGCCATTACGAGGGCTGGTATTGCACGCCTTGCGAAGCGTACTGGCTTGAGCGCCAGCTTGCGGACGGCAAATGCCCGGACTGCGGGCGCCCGGTCGAGCTTGCGAAGGAAGAGGCGTATTTCTTTAAAATGAGCAAATACGCGGACAGACTGATCAAGTATATCAATGAGCACCCGGAATTTATCCAGCCCGAAAGCCGCCGCAACGAGATGCTCAACAACTTTCTGCTGCCGGGGCTGGAAGACCTTTGCGTATCGCGCACGTCGTTCAAGTGGGTCATTCCTGTCGATTTCGACCCGGGCCATGTGGTGTATGTGTGGATCGACGCGCTCTCGAATTACATTTCGGCGCTCGGCTATCTATCCGGCGACGACTCAAAATTCAAGGAATACTGGCCTGCGGACTTGCATCTCGTGGGCAAGGAGATCATGCGCTTCCATACCATCATATGGCCGATACTGCTGATGGCGCTCGGCCTGCCGATACCCAAGCAGGTATACGGTCACGGCTGGCTGATGCTTGAAGGCGGCAAGATGAGCAAATCGAAGGGCAACGTGGTGGATCCGGTGAAGCTGATCAACCGCTACGGCGTGGATGCCGTGCGCTATTTTCTTCTGCGCGAAGTGCCTTTCGGCTCGGACGGGCTTTACTCGAGCGAGGCGCTTCTGACGCGCACCAATTCGGATCTTGCGAACGACCTCGGCAACCTCGTGTCGCGCACCGCCGCAATGATCGTGAAATACTTCGGCGGCGTGATACCGTCCGAATACGAGGCGACGGAGTTTGATTCGGATGTGGAACGCCGCGGCACGGCGCTGCACGCACAGGTGGAAAAGCACATGGACGAGCTGCGCATTCCGGAGGCGCTGGCGGATATATGGGATTACATCGGTGTGCTCAACAAATATATAGACCTGACCGCGCCGTGGGTGCTTGCCAAGGACGAAGCGAACAAGCCAAAGCTCGCGGGCGTGATGGTGCATCTCGCGGAGGGGCTGCGCATCGTATCGGTGCTTTTGATACCGTTCCTGACGGACACAGCGAAACGCATCCGGAGCATACTCGGTATCGGCGATGAAGCGCTCGTTTCGTGGGAGAGCATCGCTGAGTTCGGACCGAAGGTCTTTGGCCTTCACGTGACACAGACTGCGCCGCTGTTCCCGCGTATCGACATCCAAAAGGAGCTTGAGGCGCTTGAGGAGATTGCGGATAACCGCACGCTGCAGAAGCAGAAAAAGCTGCCTCCCAAGGAAAGCGCGAAGAACGAAGCGCCCGAAGGTGTCATCACGTATGACGATTTTAAAAAGGTGCGGCTGAAGCTCGGTCTTGTGAAGTGCGCGGAGACGATAGACGGCAGCGACAAGCTGTTGAAGCTGCAGGTGGAGATGGGCGGCGAAACACGTCAGATCGTGTCGGGCATACGCAAATGGTATACGCCTGAGCAGATGACCGGAAAGACCGTTGTGGTTGTCGCGAACCTCAAACCCGCCAAACTGTTCGGCGTGGAATCGCAAGGCATGCTGCTTGCGGCGGAAAAAGACGGGGACTTAAAGCTTGTGACGGTGGACGGGAGTCTGCCGAGCGGGGCGGATATATCGTGACGCCGCTCTTTGATACGCATGCGCATATTCTGAGCGGGCAGTTTGACGAAGACAGAACGGCGCTTTTGGAGCGGCTGCCGTCGCTGGGGCTTGCGGGCATGATTGAGGTGGGCACCACCGTGGACGACAGTGAGGCCGCCGCAGCGCTGGCCGACAATGTGGATTATGTTTACGCGGCTGTGGGTGTACATCCGCAGGAGGCGAAAGACGCGCCTACCGATTATATCGAGCGCATCGAGGCGCTGGCGGTCCGGCCGAAGGTGCTGGCGGTCGGCGAGATCGGTCTTGACTATCATTATGAGATATCGCCGCGCGGCGTGCAGCGGAGAGTGTTTTCGGAGCAGCTTGCGCTCGCCGGACGTCTGGGCCTGCCCGCGGCGATCCATATGCGCGATGCCACGCAGGATACGCTTTCGATACTGCGCGAGCATAAGGGCGTGAGAGGCGTGATGCACTGCTATTCGGGCAGCGCGGAGACCGCCGAGATATTGGCGGATATGGGGTTTTACATCTCATTTACCGGCTCCGTGACGTTTAAAAACGCGCGCAAAACGGCGGAAGCCGCGGCGGCTGTGCCGCTGAGCCGCATCATGGCTGAAACGGACTGCCCGTATCTTTCACCGGAGCCGGTGCGCGGACGCCGCAACGATCCGTCCAATGTGCGCCATGTGCTGCAAAAGCTCGCCGAAATCAAGGGCGTTCCGTTTGAGGACATGTGCCGGATCAACATAGAAAACGCAAAAGGACTGTACCATAAGCTATGAGCGATACGCTGGTTTACCGCATCGGCGGAGCAATATATATCAACCTTACCAACAAATGCACCAACAACTGCACGTTTTGCCTTCGCGAGAAGCATGACGGCGTGAACGGCTACCATCTGCGTCTTTCCAAAGACCCGGAAGCGCGGGATGTGATTGCCGCGCTTGAGAAGGAAAGCGACGTGAGCGAATCGGTGTTCTGCGGCCTCGGCGAGCCCACGATGCGCCTTGAAACGCTGCTTGAAGTGGCGGCGTATCTGAAGGCGCGCGGCAGCCATGTGCGGCTCAATACCAACGGACAGGGCAGCGCGTACGCGGGGCGGGACATCGCGCCGGCGCTCAAGGGGCTTGTGGATACGGTGTCCGTCAGCCTGAACGCATCCGACGCCGCGAAGTACGACACGGTCTGCCAAAGCATATACGGCAAAGAAGGCTACCGGCATATGCTGGATTTTGCAAGGAGCTGCATCGCTCAGGGCATTGAAACGGTGCTTTCCGTCGTGGATGTGATCGGCCCGGACGAAATCGCGAAGTGCCGGAAAATTGCGGATGATATGGGAGCGCGCCTTCGCGTGCGGCACTATATCGAGTAATACATGTCTTTTCTGCCGTTATGCGGCGTTTTGCGGCAAGGCGCTTGTCAACCCGGCGTTACCGCCGAAAAAAAGCGCGCGGGCGATATAGCGGCGCGCTTGAATCGTATAATCCAAAAGCATCAAACTTTTTCCGAGAATTCCCGATTCTTTGTGTTTGACACCTATATATTGTGTTTATTATAATGAGCGTACACCACAAATTGAAGCGCCGGTATGCGACGCCTTCAAAAGTCTCGTGATAATCAGGCTTTGGCTCTGCCAAATCACACAATAAATCAAACTCATTAAAAGAAAAACGGGGGGCAATTATGTTTACGGTCATACTCAAAAGAAGCGGTTTGAAAGAGGCTTTTCAGCCGAAGAAAATCACGGACGCGATATTCAAGGCGGCTCAGGCTGTCGGCGGTGACGACATCGAAACAGCCGAGCGGCTGACCGAGCAGGTGGTGGATATCGCTCGGATCACGTTCGGCGACCGGATACCCGGTGTGGAGGACATACAGGATATCGTTGAGCGTGTGCTGATTAAAAACGGACATGCCAAAACAGCCAAAGCCTACATTCTCTACCGCGAAAAGCGCAAGAGCGCGAGAGAAGCCAATGCGCTGATCGGCGCGACGATTGATATGTTTTCAAGCTATCTGTCGGATACCGACTGGAACACGCGCGAAAACGCCAACACACAGCGCAGCGTAAACGGCCTCAACAACTACATCAGGGAAGCGTTTACCAAAAAATATTGGCTTCACGAGATATATCCCGCCGAAGTGCGCGACGCTCACCTCTCGGGAGACTGCCATATTCATGACCTCGGATTTTTCGGGCCTTACTGCGCGGGCTGGGATTTGCGGCAGCTTTTGATGCTCGGGTTCGGCGGCATACCCGGCAAGGTGGAAAGCAAGCCCGCCAAGCATCTCCGCTCGTTTCTGGGGCAGATTGTCAACTCCACGTTTACCACGCAGGGCGAAACGGCGGGCGCGCAGGCATGGTCCAGCTTCGATACGTATTGCGCGCCGTTTGTGCGCCATGACAACATGAGCTTTGAACAGATCAAGCAATGCCTGCAGGAGTTCATATTCAATATCAATGTGCCGACCAGAGTCGGTTTTCAGTGCCCGTTTTCCAATCTGACGTTCGACATCAAGGTGCCGTCAACGCTCAAAGATCACCCCGTCATCATCGGCGGAAAGCATCAGAATACGACCTACGGCGATTATCAGGCCGAAATGGATCTGTTCAACCGCGCTTTTTGCGAGGTAATGCTGGAGGGCGACGCCAAAGGCCGCGTGTTCACGTTCCCGATACCCACCATCAACATCACGAAGGATTTCGACTGGGATACGCCTGTGGTCGATAAGTTCATGGAGATCACATGCAAATACGGCATTCCGTACTTTGCGAACTATGTGAACTCGGATCTTTCGCCCGAGGACGCGGTATCCATGTGCTGCCGTCTGCGGCTGGATGTGAAGGAGCTCCGAAAGCGCGGAGGCGGTTTGTTCGGTTCGAATCCGCTTACAGGCTCCATCGGCGTGTTCACCATCAACATGCCGCGCATCGGCTATCTGTCGCGGACGGAGGAGGAGTTTTTTTCGCGTCTCAAAACGATCGCCACGATCGGCAAAACGTCTCTTGAAATCAAACGCAAGATCATCGAGCAGCAGACCGAGAACGGATTATACCCGTATTCGGCGGTTTACCTGAAGGATGTCAAAAAGCGTTTCGGACAATACTGGTTCAACCACTTCAACACCATCGGCATCATCGGCATGCACGAGGCGCTGCTCAACTTTATGGGCAAGGGCATTGAAACGCCGGAGGGCAACGCGTTTGCGGTACGCGTGATGCACTATCTGCGTGAGCTGATGCAGCAGTTCCAGACAGAGACGGGCCATTCGTATAACCTTGAAGCGACGCCCGCAGAAGGGACGAGCTATCGGCTTGCCAAGCTTGACAAGGAACGGTATCTCGATATCATCACATCGGGCAAGGATGTGCCGTATTACACCAATTCCACGCAGCTGCCCGTCGGGTTTACCGACGATATTATCGAGATGATTGAGCTGCAGGACGAATTGCAGTCGCTCTATACGGGCGGCACGGTGCAGCATCTTTATCTTGGAGAGCGCATCGAGGATCTGCGGACGGCAAAGCTCCTGATACAGCGCATATTCTCGAACTACAAAATGCCGTACATATCGCTGACGCCCACGTTCAGCGTCTGCGACGAGCACGGCTATCTGCCCGGCGAACAGTTTGCCTGCCCGCACTGCGGCGCGCAGACCGAGGTATGGAGCCGCGTCGTGGGGTATTTGCGGCCGGTGCAGAACTTTAACGTGGGCAAAAAGGAAGAGTTTAAGGAAAGGGTCAAATTCGTGGTTCCAGAGGCGATATAAGCCATGCAGATCGCAGGATTCGAAAAAAATTCACTCCTCGATTATCCCGGGCACATCGCGGCCGTCGTGTTTGTGCCCGGCTGCAATATGGACTGCTGGTACTGCCACAACCGCTCGCTGTGGCGGGCAAAGAGCTTTTTTCATCAGTCGTATGTGTTCGATTATCTTGAGAAGCGCCGCGGTTTTTTAGACGGCGTCGTGATTTCGGGCGGAGAGCCCACGCTGCAAAAGGATGTCGGCGATTTCATCCGCCGAGTTCGCGGCATGGGCTTTTTGACAAAGCTCGATACAAACGGTTTAAAACCGGATGTCGTCGAATTATTGCTGCCGGATATCGATTATGTGGCCATGGATATAAAAGCGCCGCCGGGTGCGCTGAAAAAAGTGGTTTCAACGGATACGGACGATGCGCCGATCTGGCGGACTGCAAGGCTGCTGATGGAAAGCGGCGTCGATTACGAGTTCCGCACCACGTTCATGCCGATGCTTACGGCTGAGGATATCGGAGTTATAGCGCAAAGCGTGCGGGGCGCAAAGCGGTATGTCGTTCAGCAATACCGCAAGGCGGAAGGCGCCGCGTTTCAGCCGGAGCCGCACAGCGCGGAAACGGTCAAAAAAGCGGCCGAAGCCGCGAGAAAGTACATATCGGAAGTGACGGTCAGAGGGCTTTAGCTGATATCGGGCGTTTCGCTCGTAATGCCCAAATTGTCCAAAGGATTGCCGCTTGTGATATCTTCCACCGTATCCACCGTCTGATCGATCAGATCATCGACGGTGTTTTTGATCTGCTCTTTAGGCCAGAGGCCGATGGCAATCCCCGCCAGCACAAGCCCCAGCACAAGAATGACGACGAATTTGATGAAGCCGCCGATGAGCTTCCAAATGATCGTAAAACCGATCAGAAAAACGACGGCCGCGCCTACGATGATCACCCATTCGGGCAGCGATTTGGCATAGGCCGCGCCTTCATCCAGATTGGCCGGCATCGGCGCGCAGGCCGCGAGAATGCCGATGGCGCAAAGCACGATCAAAATGACAAATGCGAATTTTTTCATGGCGGAAAGCTCCTTTATGCCGTCATTATAGCGTCATTTCGCCAATGCGTAAAGGCTTTTATCAAGCGTGCCGTGTTTTTAACTGGAAGCCGCCGTTCCATGCTTTTAAAAAGACCGCCGCAATGGTATCATGGAAAAAGCGGTTTGACGGAGGAGAAAAGATGTTTATTGCGGATGAGACAGGCGATTACAGCGTGATCGATACGGGAAACGGCGATAAGCTGGAAAACGTCGGCGGCATAATATTGCAGCGGCCGGACCCGCAGGTGATATGGGAGCGCAGCGGCAAAGGGCCCTGGCGGCCGCACGCTGTTTACGACAGAAGCCCGACGGGCGGCGGAAGCTGGCGGTTTTTAAAAAAAATGCCCGATAAATGGGCAGTGAATATCGGCGGGCTCAAATTCATCGTGAGGCCGACCGGCTTTAAGCATATCGGTGTGTTTCCCGAACAGTCCTTCAATTGGGCGTACATCATGCGGCGCATCAGCGAGGAAAAGCGGCCCGTAAAGCTGCTCAATCTGTTTGCTTACACGGGCGGCGCGACCGTCGCGGCGCTGATGGCGGGCGCGTCCGTGGTGCATGTGGATGCGGCCAAGAGTATGAACGACTGGGCAAAGGACAATGTGCGGCTGAACGGCCTTGAGAACGCGCCGGTGCGCTTTATTGCGGACGACTGCCACAAGTTCGTGCTGCGAGAACAGCGGCGCGGCAGCGTATACGACGCGATCGTGATGGATCCGCCGTCTTACGGCAGAAGCGCGGGCAGCATCTGGAAAATCGAAGACGCGCTTTTTGCGCTTGTAAAAGACTGCGCAAAGCTGTTGAGCGGCGCTCCGCTTTTCTTTATCATCAATTCGTATACCACGGGGCTTTCGGATGTGGTGACGCGCAACATGCTGACGCTGTGCCTGAACGGCGGGACTGTTGAATCGGATACGCTCGTGCTGCCCCAAAAGGCGTCCCGCGTGTATCTTCCGTGCGGCACGACCGCAAGGTGGCAGGCGTGAATGTGCTGTATGAAGACAACCATCTGCTCGTCGTGATAAAGCCGTATGGCGTGCCGTCTCAGGCGGATGAAACGGGCGACGACGACATGCTGTCATTATGCAAGGCGTACATCGGGTGCAAATACGGAAAGCCGGGCGCTGTGTATTTGGGGCTTGTGCATCGTCTTGACCGCCCGACAAGCGGCGTAATGGTGTTTGCGCGCACATCAAAGGCGGCCGCAAGGCTGGCCGCGCAGATGCAAAACGGCGTGTTTGAAAAGACATATCTGGCTGTGCTTACCGCAATGCCGCCGAAGAGCGAAGGCGAGCTATGGCATTATCTCGTCAAAGACGAAAAGACGCACATGGCGCGCGTTTATGACACGCCGACGGAAGGCGCGAAAAAGGCGGGACTGGAATATTCTGTGATTGCGGAGCGGGACGGGCTGTATCTTGTACGCATGAAGCTGTATACAGGCCGGTTTCACCAGATAAGGGCGCAGTTTGCGCACGTTGGCGCATCCGTATACGGCGATATGAAATACGGCGCGCGCGGCGTGAAGGCGCCGCTTGCGCTGTTTGCGAGCCGCATCTGCCTCAACCACCCGACGACGGGCGAGCGTCTCACGTTTGAGGCGAGGCCGGAGTTTCACCCGTTTTCGCTGTTCGGATAAAGGCCGGGGATAATGTTCAAGGTTCCCCGCATGATTCATAGGGTGATCCGTATTCTTCCGGAATATTGCACAAAGCCGTTCTGCGCCATCCGTCAGAAAACGCAGGAGGCTTTTGTTGTTGAATGCAAATATGGGGGCGGAAGCAAAAAGGCCATGCGTATCCGGCATGGCCAAACTTGTCGAAAAACCTTCGGTGTTTTCCGGCTTTGCCAGTTCCTCGCATGCTCGAAACGGCGCAAAACCGCAAGGAGCGGGCGGCGCGGGCCAAGCCCGTTTTGCCCACAAATGATATTTTCAGTTGATTGACAGTCCGTATCCGGCACGGTTTTGTCAGAAACGGATCTGTTCGGCGATGTACGCGCTGACCTTGTCGATGCCGATACGGATCTGCCGCATCGTGTCGCGGTCGCGCACGGTCACCTGGTTGTCTTCGAGCGTGTCGAAATCCACCGTCACGCAGAACGGCGTGCCGATCTCGTCCTGACGGCGGTAGCGCTTGCCGATGCTGCCCGTCACGTCGAAATCCACCATGTGGTCTTTCAACAGCATGTTGTAGACCTCCTGCGCCTTGTCGTTGAGCTGCTTTTGCTGCGGCAGCACAGCCGCCTTAAACGGCGCAAGCACGGGGGAGAGGCGCAGCACCACGCGCGTATCGCCGCCCTCAAGCTGTTCCTCGTCGTATGCGTCGCAAAGGAACGCGAGCGCCACGCGATCCGCGCCGAGCGACGGCTCGATGCAGTACGGCAGATATTTCTCGCCGGTCACGGGATCCACATATTCCATAGACACGCCCGATGTGTCCATATGCTGTTTTAAATCAAAGTTCGTGCGGTCGGCAATGCCCCACAGCTCGCCCCAGCCGAACGGGAAAAGGAACTCGATATCCGTTGTTGCGTTGGAATAATGCGAAAGCTCCTCCGGATCATGGTCGCGCAGACGGATGCTTTCCGGCTTCATGCCGAGCGAGAGCAGCCAATTGTAGCAGAAGTCCTTCCAGTAGTTGAACCATTTCATTTCTTCGGCGGGCGCGCAGAAGAATTCAAGCTCCATCTGCTCAAACTCACGCGTGCGGAAGGTGAAGTTGCCCGGCGTGATCTCGTTTCGGAAGGATTTTCCTATTTGTCCGATGCCGAACGGCACACGCTTGCGGGTGGTGCGCTGTACGTTCTTGAAATTGACGAAAATGCCCTGAGCCGTCTCCGGACGCAGGAATATCTCATTCGCCGAATCTTCCGTCACGCCCTGAAACGTCTTGAACATCAAGTTGAACTTCCGGATGCCCGTGAAGTTGCGCTTGCCGCATACGGGACAGTTGATTTCCTTTTCGGCGATAAACGCCTCCATATCTTCCGGCTGCATCGCCGCGACGTTCAAGCCGATGTTCTTTTTGGCGGCATATTCCTCGATCAGCTGGTCCGCCCTGAAGCGCGCCTTGCATTCCTTGCAGTCCATCAGCGGATCCGAAAAGCCGCCGACGTGACCGGATGCCACCCATGTCTGCGGGTTCATCAGTATCGCCGAATCGAGCCCGACGTTGTACGGGCATTCTTTGATAAACTTCTTCCACCACGCCTGCTTTACATTGTTTTTAAACTCGACGCCCAAGGGGCCGTAGTCCCATGTGTTGGCGAGCCCTCCGTAGATTTCAGAGCCCGGAAACACGTATCCTCTGTTTTTGCAGAGCGCTACGATGCGCTCCATCGTTTGCTTGTCTTTTTTCATTGCGTCCTCCGATAAAAAATAAAGCCACTTTGTCCTCGCTGCTGGGACGAAAATGACATCTTTCCGCGGTTCCACCCGTCTTGGCAATACTGCCCGCTTTTTTGGCTTTCGGTTTTGCATGAAGCGCCCATGCGATTTATGCCGCCGCGGGCTTCCACCCTCCCCGCGTCGCTTTGCCGGCATTGCCAAAACGCATGCTCTTCGCCGAAACGTATTTTTTTTTACTATACCAAATGCGGTGCGCTTTCGCAATAGCGGATTGAAGGCGGATTTGACATGTTCGGCCCGACGCTTATCGGCAAAAAAGTGCGGCTTTTTGCAAGTTTAAAAAAATAAAATTGCATTTTTTTAATTTTCCTATTGCTTTTTTTGTGGGAGGTCTATATAATAAAAGCATAACAACGGTGTTAGGAATCTCGTTCTTGCCCGTTGTTTTTTGTTTTCTTCCGCATATCCGGCACACTTGCGGATGAAAGCGTTATTTCAGTATTTATTAAGGTTCAATGGCGATCCTTCGTTATTGGGCTTATATTTTTTTAGGAGGAATAATCTATGAACGACATTCTTGAAGCTGTCAACGGTACCGTATTTCCGGTATGGTTTCTGATCGGCGCGGCGCTTGTGTTCTTTATGCAGGGCGGTTTTGCGATGGTCGAGACCGGCTTCACCCGTGCGAAGAACGCCGGCAACATCATCATGAAGAACCTCATGGATTTCTGCATCGGCACCGTCGTCTTCATGATCATTGGCTTCAGCCTGATGATGGGCGAGAACTATCTGTTCGGCGTTATCGGCGTACCCGATTTCCAGATATTCACCGATTACGCCAACTTCCCGTGGTCGAGCTTTGTGTTTAACCTCGTGTTCTGCGCGACGGCCGCCACGATCGTGTCAGGCGCGATGGCGGAACGCACCAAGTTCTCTGCATACTGCATATACAGCGCGGTCATCAGCCTTGTGATTTATCCGATCGAGGCCGGCTGGGTATGGAATCCGCAGGGATGGCTGTTCAACCTCGGTTATATCGACTTTGCGGGTTCCACGGCGATCCACATGGTCGGCGGCATTATGTCCTTCATCGGCGCGGCGTTCCTTGGCGCGCGCATCGGCAAGTATAAGAAGGATCCGAAAACAGGCAAGAAAGTATCCCGTGCGATTCCCGGACACTCCATCACACTCGGCGCACTTGGCGTGTTCATACTCTGGTTCGGCTGGTACGGGTTCAACGGCGCGGCGGCGCTGAGCGTGGAACAGATGGGAACGGTTTTTGCCACAACCACCATCGCTCCGGGCGTGGCGACCGTGGTCACAATGCTCTTTACATGGATCAAGAACGGCAAACCCGACGTTTCGATGTCGCTTAACGGCTCGCTGGCCGGCCTTGTGGCCATTACGGCACCTTGCGCCAGTGTGGATGCGCTGGGAGCTTCCGTTATCGGACTCGTCGCCGGCATACTCGTTGTGGTCGCCGTCGAATTCATCGACAAGAAACTGCATGTAGACGACCCGGTGGGCGCGGTTGCGGTACACGGTGTGAACGGCATGTGGGGAGGCCTTGCGGTCGGTCTGTTCGCCACGACAGGCGCGCCCGGCTCCACGGTGAACGGCCTTTTCTACGGCGGCGGCTGGCATCAGTTGGGTGTTCAGGCGTTGGGCATATTGGCGATTGCCGCATGGACGGCGGTGACGATCACGATACTGTTCATCATCATTAAGAAAACAAACGGCCTGCGCGTTTCGGCCGAAGAAGAAATCTCTGGACTCGATCTGCCGGAGCATGGGCTGCCGAGCGCATATTCCGATTTCATGATCGCGATTCCGCCGGCGGATATGGGCGACGCATCGATCCCGGCAGGCGCTGTGCCCGCCGATGTGGCGGTTCCCGTGATGAACAACGCGCATCCCGATGCGAAAATCACAAAGGTCACGATCATTGCGAACCAGAACAGATTCGCGAAGCTGCAGTCCGCTTTGGATGCCATCGGCATCACAGGCATTACGGTCACCAACGTGATGGGATACGGTATGCAGAAGGGCCACCCGCAGCTGTATCGTGGTGTGCCGGTTGAAACAAAGCTGCTGCCAAAGGTTCAGGTGGATATCGTCATCTGCAAGGTGCCGACGGATGTGCTTGTAAAGGCGGTGAAAGAGGCGCTGTATACGGGCAACGTCGGTGACGGCAAGATATTTATCTACGATGTGGAAAACGTCATCAAGGTCAGAACCGGCGAAGAGGGCTATGCGGCCCTGCAGGACGAAGACTGACGGCAGATACCGGTATATAGCGTAAAAGGCTGACGCAATACGCATAGCCGGAAAGCGAATATGCGATTATTAAAGCAAGAGGCGGCATAAAGCGCCCTTGCTTTTTGATTTCGACGGTGCCAAAGCGATAAAAAACATCATGGCTATTAAGATGAAGCATGAAAGAAGAGTCCCAAAAAACGGTCAGTATAGGATGTAGAATGCTGCCATAGTAACGAAAAAGGTGAGAAAAAGCTATGGCAACGAAAAAAAGTATCGGTTTTGCAGATATACAAAGG